>JBAXWB010000002.1 GCA_037128595.1 bacterium | reverse complement strand
TTACGGTGCCAGCATCGGTGACGGTGCCAGCATCGGTTACGGTGCCAGCATCGGTTACGGTGCCAGCATCGGTGACGGTGCCAGCATCGGTTACGGTGCCAGCATCGGTGACGGTGATAAGTACCTATATATCGGCCCTATTGGATCTCGCAATTCAGTTCTGACCATCGTCCTTAAGAAGGACGATGGTATGCAGGTACACACCGGCTGTTTTCATGGTCCGGTAGATACATTCCTGGACAAGGTTAAAAAGACTCATGGAGACAATGAGCACTCCATTGCATATCACGCCGCAATCAAATTTGCTCAAGAAATTCTTAAATTTTAACGATTTGAACCAGAAAAAAGGAAAAGGAGAAGTAAGAGTATGGCAAAAGAAACAGCAGTAACAGTACGGCGGGAGAACATGCCCGCTCCGGTCCAGACATTCGATGAAATCGAAAAGTTGGGCCTTATGTTTGAACGGTCGGGGATGTTCGGATGCAGTGCGCAGGGGCAAGGTGTCGTGTTGGCTATGACCTGCATGATGCAGCGGATTACGCCTCTGGAATTCATTCAGACGTATCACATCGTTGAAGGGCGCCCCACAATGCGGGCAGACGCGATGCTCGCGAAGCTAATCGAGGACGGCGGGGACTACAAAATCATTCAGCGCGACGCCGAGGGGGCGAGTGTGTGGATGAAGTGTGGAAGCCGGGAAGGAACCTTTACCTTCACCCATGAAGACGCCAAGGCCGAGCCGTTCTATTGGAAGAAGGACGGGAAAATGCCGAAGGACAACTACGCCACACCACGCAAGCGTATGCAGATGCTTTGGGCGCGTGTTACCAGTGATGGAGCAAGAACGGTTGACCCAGGAGCAGTCAAGGGCACGTATTCACCGGAGGAAGTACAGGACTTCACGGATGACGAGCGTGTAGGTCGGGCCAAGGTTGTGACACCGGAAGCACCTCCTATGACAGCCAAGCCCGCAACCACAGTGACCGTGAAACCCGAGGAAACGGTTAAGCCCGCTGCAACGATTGATGTGTCAGCGGAAGTTGTCAGTGAGCAGGCGGCGGAAGTCTTTGTAATGCCTTTTGGGAAATTCAAAGGCAAAGCGTTGACTGAACTTGGAGTGAAAACACTTCAAGCCATTGCCGACACCAAGACGCCCAGTGATGAGGCGATTACTACGGCCAAAAGCATTATTGCCGACGAGAAGGCCAGTGCGGACGACAAATCCCGTGCCGAAATGACGTTAAACATGGCTCGCTTGACTGAGGCCCACAAAGCCGAGGCTCAAAAGATCCTGAACGAAAGGACAAAAGCGCAATGACAACCGCAGTCCAAACAATCCCGAGCGCCGTTGTCATTACGCTTCCTGATTTCCAAAAGGAAATAGCAATCAATGCCGAATGGCTGGCGAAACGTAACAAGGCCATCGAGCAGGCAAAAGCAGTGACGGAAATCACTACTCAGGCACAGTACGATGAGGCCGCTGCGGCAATCGCTCTTGTGACGAAGCTGGATAGCAGCATCGAAAAAATGCGGCTTGATCTGACGCGGCCCTTTGAGAACGCCAAGAAGCTTATCAAGGGCAAGGTTGACGAGGCATGTGTTCCGCTCCAAGAGCAGAAAGAACGTCTGAAAAAGCTTGCTGGCGATTATTACGCGGCAGAACAGCGACGTATCCGGGTTGAGGCGGCGGAAAAGGAATTGCGCGAGCGTGAGGCAGCGGAAGAAGAAGCCGCACGGCAAGAGATGGAGCGTTCACAGGCGGCAGATTTAGGCTTGGATGCCCCGGCGCCGGTTGAAATTGTTGAAATGGCAACGCCGGTAGAGTCCGCACCACGGTCTGAAAACGCCAAGGTACAGATGCGTGTGTCTTTCGATTTAATCGCTGAGGCGCAAGTTCCAAGATCATTCCTAACTTTCGATCCGCGCAAGGCAAATGAATACATCCGGCAGAATAAAGATGACATTCAAAAGCGCGTCGAAGCCGGGGAAGAATCGGCAATTATTCCTGGCCTCAAGTTCACGGTTCGTCCCGATATTTCCGGGAGATAGTAGAGCAACCACCCCGGCACCGCAGCGGGTTATCTGCGCAAGACTTTAATCATGGAAATCGAATCTAAATTTCATATTGAGAAAATCGTCGATACGGATCATTCAACCGAATCGCTACGGTATGTTCACATCGCTGAAAATCTGGCGATTGCCTGCAATGGCCGAGTGTTGGCGTGCGTGCCTTGCGTGACGGTCAAGGGCGACCACCTGGGGCCGGTGACTGTCAACGCCATGGAGTATGCCCGCGAACATTCCTTTGCCGGAACGAGCACGCTACACCTGATTGACGGGAAAACAGTTGTGGCGATTGACTCGTGCCAAATTCCCCGGTCAATGGAATCAAGCGCCGTGGCGAAAGAGGAACAACTGGACATGCTCCACAAGAGCACGGATAGCATCAAGCCTCTTACGGAACTTACTTTGCAGTCAATTCCCAAGCAGGACTTTTCAGATGTTGTGCTGAAAATCAACCCGAGGATGTTGCTGACTTTGGCGAAGGCCTTGGGCTCTGAGGACTCCATCACTCTTCGGATGCAACCGAATGAAGACAATCGAGTTAGCCAAGGTATTCGCGCGGAAGCAAGCCCGGAAGCCTATGGCGTAATCATGCCGATCATCATCACAGACGGGAAGAAAGATGATGCCACGCAGGGATTAAAAGGTTTCTGCAAGAAGCACAATGTCACCGTCGAAATAACGGGGGCGGGCGGAAGTGTGAAAATCGGGAATCAGGCCAGCGAGGAACACATTGAGAAGGCAATCGAGATTATCAAGGAGACAAAGCGGGCCAGTGTTTCGGCCATTCAGCGCCATCTTCGTATTGGATACACGATGGCTTCGCAGATTATGGACGTTTTGGAACAGCGCGGAATTGTGGGTCCGGTAAACGGGTCCGATCCTCGCGAGATTTTGGTTTGAGCAAGTAAACAACAAGAAAACAGGAGATAGATCATGGCTAAGATAACAGAGGCGGATTTTGGTGGAAAAGAAGAACTCGAATTGCATGTCAAAATTGTCAGTCCGCATTTCGAGAGTGCTGAAAAGGATGGGGACAAGGCCCGGATGGCATTGGTGTTGCGCGGCGAAACGAAGTCGGGAATGTTCATTGACTGCTACCAGTATTTTACCCGCCAGATTATTGCCAGTGGACGCAATAAGGGAAAAACTATGTTCGAGGTCAGCGCCGAACAGTGTCATGCCCTGGGGATGCCCAAACCCTTCAATCCGAAAGACATTGCCATGCTGGATGGTGTGGAATGTGTCTATGTCGTCGGGCTTGAAGAGTACGAAGGTAAAACCCGCCCCCGTGTGAAGTTTATCAACTCTGGCCGTAAGCCTGCCCTGTCGCTGGATGATGCGGCAAGCATTTTTGCGGAATTGAGCGGGGAAGCCCCAATGACCGCCACCGCGAGAACTGCACCGGCGGCAGAAGTCGGAAGCGATCCAAGCGATGATGGATTGCCGTTTTAATCATGCCGCCTCTTCGCATAGTCATAGATACCAGGGAGCAAACGCCTTGGCATTTCCCTGAGGAGATTGCCACTGTGCGGAGGGGTAAACTTGATGCCGGTGATTACGCGCTCGACGGCGACACACGCCTTTCCATCGAGCGCAAGAGTTTGGATGACTTTCTAGGCACCATAAGCAGCGGGTGGGAACGGTTTGAGCGTGAGCTTGAACGCATGGCTAATCAAAGGCATGTCGCCCGGTGCATCGTGGTAGAGGGGTCAATCGCGGATATTGCCAATGGGAAGCACAACCATTCGAGACTGACGCTGGGATTTGTCATGAAGCGTATAGGCAGACTGACGCTCGAAGGCGTGAGTATCCTTTTTGCGGAAGATCACAACATCGCGGCAATAACAGCCTACGGGATACTGCGTGAGCGCAATAAAGATTTAGAGGAAATATATGGAGCGGATCAAAGTAACAGTGGAACAACTGGCACCGGGAAGGGTGTGGGCGTACAGAAAGCCCGACAGCAAATGGACAATCCTGAATGTCCTTCTGGAATCGGGGCAAAAATGCACCGCCAAAGGGATAGTGGAATTCGAGCCGAAGCACGGGGACCTGTTGGAACTGGAAGGGGATTGGAAGAAAAGCCAGTTTAACGGGAAGGATGAATTCTGTTTCAAGAGTGCAATGCTGCACGTTCCGAGCGACCCCAGGGCACTACTACATTACGCCTGCACACTCACTAAAGGCATAGGCCCCGTCAAAGAAACTGAGATTTGGGAGAGGTACGGCGCCAAGTGGGAAGATATTGAAACTCTGGATATACCAGGCATCAGCGAGGAAGTGGCGTGGAACTGGAACGAAACACGGCGGCGATTGAAAGAACACGCCGACCAGACACAGGCCATTACCCTTCTACTTTCCAAAGGATGCACGCTCAATATGTCAAACGCGGCATGGGCGCGGTGGGCACAAGACACCGTTGGGAAAGTTACGGAAAACTGTTACCTGCTGGCAGACCTTCCGCACTATGGATTTTCAGACGTTGATGAATCTATCCGGGTGGCGTTTGGCATTGGAGACAATGACCAACGAAGGGTAGAGGCCGCAGTTCTTTACATCATCGGGCAAATGACAGATGGCGGCGACACCATTGCTGACTGGGTTGAGGTGGCAACAAAGGTATGCCTTCTGGTTCCCGGCGCCAAGTATCAGATGGATGCGGCGGTAAAGGCTTTGATTGAGCGAGAGATGATTCAGGTATTGCAGGGGGACAAGCTTGCAATTGCCGGTGATGCGGTGGCCGAAGCGGCGTGCTGGGAAAGGTTCAGGGTGGCGTAATGCTTGACTCAGACAAAGACCAAGACGATGCCGTATCGGCTGCGCTCAAAGGGAGTGACCGGATCATTACCGGGGGCGCCGGGTCCGGCAAGACGACCCTCATCAAGCGCATAGCGGAAGCTCTTGAAGGAAACTGCGAGATCATGGCCCCCACGGGGAAGGCAGCGGCCAGACTCAAAGAGGCGACAGGCTTCCCCGCCTGCACGATCCACCGGGCGCTCTGCTATGACGGTAATTCTTTTCATCGTGGCGCAAGTCTCGGGGTGTGCATTATCGACGAAGCCAGCATGATTGATTCTTGGCTGATGCAAGCGGTTTTGAAGTTCAGCCCAAAACAGTTGATTCTCGTCGGAGATTCCGCCCAGTTACCGCCCGTTGGTAAAGGCCAGCCTTTCCACGACCTTATTAAACTCCGTCCCGACCTCGTGAGTACGTTGCGCACCTGTCACCGGGCAAAGGGGGCCGTTCACATGGCGGCGCTGGCGATCCGGGAAGGGCGAAACCCGGAGATGCGGCTTTCTTCCGGGGGTGAGACCTGGACCATCATCAATACCGGGGAGCCACGAGCCACCTTGACCACACTCCTTAAATGGATTGAGGGCGGGCGCTATGATGCCACTCAGGACATGATTCTTGCCCCACGTTATGGAAATGGTGACGACGGCAACGACTGCGACGGCGGTATTGACGCCATAAACAAAGCGGTGAAAGCCTTGGTGAATCCAAGTATCGACAGATTCAGCCCCGGCGACCGCGTAATCATCAACAAGAATTTCAGCAATGACGACCTGTGGAATGGTGATATTGGGACCATTGTTGACATTGACACCGCCGGGCTTCCTGAAATCGAAGTTGACCGCTTGAAAGGTGAGCGCAAATTACTGAACAAGGATCACGTCAAGGAAATGAAGCACGCCTATGCGCTTTCAGTACACAAGGCGCAGGGCAGCCAGGCGCGACGGGTATTCTTCATGTGTTTCTCACGTCATTTCTTCCAACTCACACGGCCTTTGATTTACACGGCGGTCACACGGTCCCGACAAGACGTGGTTGTCTGTGGTGAAGTGGCCGCATTTTTCAAGGGAATCAAACAGCAATCGCGGCGTATCACCGTCATGCAGATATTGGCGCAAGAAGGACAAGGGGGATTATTCTAATGCCCCCCTCAGCAGTTGCCAAACATCCTAACTGTTCCCTTTCAATAAAGTTCACGGAAGCTGACCATAGATACGTTGACACTGAGGGGACGGAATATACCAGTGTCACCACTGTTATCAAATCAGCTTTTCTCCCATTTAACGCGCCCGAAGCAGCGGCAAGAGTTGCCAAGAAAGAAGGAGGGACCGTTGCCGAAGTAATGGCAACGTGGGAAATGAAACGCATGGCTTCGTCTGATTTTGGCACCCGGTTCCACGCCAATATGGAGGCGACCATAAAAGGGAATCCACGTCCCCACGCCCCTAAAAATGAACGTGAGATCAAAACTTTTCAGGTTGGTGTAGACACCGCGAAAAAACTCATGACGAAGTTTGGAAGCAATCTTACGCCTGAAATGATTGTGTTCAGTCCATTCTATAGAATAGCCGGGGCGCTCGATCTTCTGGCAAGCAAAGGCTCTGATTATTTTATTTTCGACTGGAAAACAAATGAGGCCATAAAGCGTGAAGGTTTCCATGGGTGCGCCACTTATGGACTGCAACACCTGCCAGATTGCGATTTTACCAAGTACAGCCTTCAATTATCAGGATACGAACGCATATTGAGATGCGGCGGATACATCCCGGAGGGTGCCAGCGTCAAACGGATGTTGATTCACATCCCGCCCGGAGCGACCAAACCAGAATTTATTGAGATGCCTGACATGCGGCTCGAAGTCGCCGAGATACTTTTAGAGAAATTATTGAGCGAAAGGATGGGATTATGAGCAGAAAGAAACTTCCGAAAACCAGACGCGGCGAAACAACAAAAATTGAGGTTTACACCGAGACCGGGAAGAAGGATTAAAACGGCAAAGTGTTGCCCCTGGATATCTATATCACGGTGAATTTCTATGAGGGGACCCAAGACCCCGGAGAAGTGTTTGCCGAGATTGGCAATAGCGAAGTTCCATGGCTTGACCAATGGTGCCGTGCAATTTCTGTTCTTCTGCAAAGGGGAGAAACCCTTGAAAAGCTGGTTGAGTTCTTCGGATACACAAAATTCGAGCCGTGCGGTATGACCAATTACGCCACCATCCGAACCGCACACAGTCTCGTTGATTTAGTCGTTAGGTACATGGCAAACAAATATGGAAAGAAGGTATCGTGAAAATATTCGATTTCGAGGAAATTAAAGCGAAAGCTGACTGCCGTAACATTGCTGAAAACATGTTGGGAATGAAGTCCCGCAATAAAGGTTCAGAGTGGTGGAGCTTTAACAACCCTTGGCGCCCTGGTAGTGACTCGGGGGCCTTCTCCGTTAGTGACCGTGGCTACCGGGATCATGTGAGCGACGAATCAGGAAGCGCCCTTGACCTCGTGGCGAATGCCAAATACGGGGGCGACATCTTCCAAGCCCAAGAGGCGCTTGGGGAATACCTGCACCTTCAAACCACGATGGAATCAAAGCAGAAAAAGAAATTTGTCTGTGCCTATGACTATGTTGACGCATCCGGCAAAATGGTGCATCAGACTGTCCGCTTTGAACCCAAGAATTTTGCCCAGCGGCGCCCGGACCCGGCCACTCCCGGTGAATGGATATGGAGCCTCAAGGATATTGAGCCCGTGCTTTATCGTCTCCCTCAACTCATCGCATCCCCGTGGGTGTGCCTAGTTGGTGGTGAGAAGGATGCAGAGAATCTTGTCTCTATTGGTATTCCAGCCACGACTAACCCGATGGGGGAGGGTAACTGGCGGGACTCATACAATCAGCATTTCGCGGGGAAAGCGGTTATTATCCTGCCGGACCGGGATGATGTGGGCCGCAAACACGCGCAGGTTGTTGCCTATGCGATTAAAGGGCTCGCGAAGTCCATCAGAATTATTGAATTGCCTTTCCCGGATGGTGCCAATCCTCACAAAGATCCATCAGATTGGATTGTCTACCATCGTCTTGAAGGGCATAAGGATGCCGACATAGCCGCAAATCTGAAACGGATAATCAAAGAATGCCCCATACTGGATGCCGCTAATGTGGAGCAGCCGAACGCCACACAAAACGAAATTGTCTCAGCCAAAAAGGCTAATAAGGAACCGTTTAGAAATTATGATTGGGCCGATACAACCAATGACAAGGGCAAAGAAACCCGCATCAAGTCGCCCAGGCACATCAATGCCATGCGCGAGGATATCATGCGCCGGTTCTTCAATTTCCCTCGTCGAATCGGTGGAAGTCTTTTCGATCATGACCGGGAAACCAAGAAGATCAACATTTTCGACCGGCCCCCGGAGTTGATGGGGTGGATTCAGGAAAAGTCAAAGCACTGCATCGAGTGGGCGAAGGTCGAGGGTTCAGTCACGGAACCTGAATTTTTCGCAAGCCTACTTCGCAACGTCCGGGCCTACGAGGCTATCAGTGGCGTACCGAACTGGCCCAGCCGCCCGGATGACGTGTATTACACTCATGGGAGCCTACCGGAACCGACACCTGACGCCAAGGCGTTCAATGAGTTCTGTCAATTCTTCTCCCCGTCGTCGGAAGCTGATTGGCACCTACTCAGGGCCTTCATAGCCTCGCCGTTGTACTATAAGCCAAAGGTTGACCGCCCCTTGTGGGTTATCGACGCCACGAGCGGACAGGGCACTGGAAAAACGAAGCTGGTTGAGATGGTCACACTCCTTTATGGCGGTGATGATCCTGATTGCGGGGAACCGGCATGGATCGACGCGGGGCAATTGAATAACGAGACGACCCTTGACCGGAGCGTCAAGCGCCTGCTGTCATCCACTGGACGAAAGAAGCGCATCGCCCTTTTGGACAATGTGACGGGATATTTCAAGTCCCCGGCGCTGGCAACCCTTGTCACCCAGGGCTCAATTAGTGGGCTGGCGCCCTACGGACACGGTGAGGAGACCCGTCCCAATGACTTGACGTGGGTCATCACGTCAAACAGCGCCACGCTGGACCGGGATCTTTCAGACCGCAGCCAGATTGTCAAATTACAGCGCCCGGAGACTCCCCGGCCACGGTGGGCATTAGAGGTGACAGACTTCATCAAAAATAACCGGATGCAGATCATTGCCGACATTATCGGGATTCTCAACCGGGGGCCCCAATTTGAAGCCAAGCCTTGCACCCGGTTCCGGGAGTGGGAAATTGACGTTCTTTTCCCGATCATGGGAACCAAGGAAGCATGGGAATCTACCATGTCAGTCAATCAGGACCGCCAGCGGGCGGCTGATGGTGACATTGAGGACGCCGCCACTATCAAGGAGGTCTTGAGGCACAAGATATGCAACCTTGGTATCAACTTCGACGAGGAGGTTATTTGGCTTCAGAACGCCGTTTTGGCGGAGTGGATACCTTCAGCTATTCCGGGCTTTGGCGGCAAGTCCCAGCGGGGTTGCACGGCCCATCTCAAGAACATGGTGAAGGTCGGATTACTGCCCGAGCTTTCGGATAAATACGAGAGTTGGCCGATCCGTGGAGCGAGCAGAAGACGCGGCTTTATGGTGGGTTATAACCGGTACTATGAGGGGAAAATGGTCAAGATTATTGGTGCTGATGGAGAAGGGACGATAAAGGTTTTATGAATAATTCGATTAGATTTGTAAAAATATGCGTGTTCAGCGTGTGCAATTTATGGAAATGCACACGCATAAAAATCAAAAAAATATCGAATGTTATTAAATCTCAAAAAGATTTGATTAAGTTTCGATTTATTGGCCGTGTGCTGTGTGTGCTACACGCTTGTACATGCTGCACACGCTATTTCCCTTATTACCTTTATATAGGGCCTTTTTTTCCCACCCTTATTTTTTGCTCACGTAAAAGAAAGGAAATCAAGCGTGTTCATCTGTGTGCAAGTCATAAGTTATTGATTCTGCAAGTGTTTACAACTTTTCCGGCTTTGTGTGCGCTTTTTGTGTCGTTTTTGGCGACATTTTCGGACCTAACCCCAACCTTCGGAAAAAAGGAGGCGTTGCATGTGTAAAATCGTTTATGCCGTCGAGTCGAAGGTGAGAGGGTCAAAGCTGTGGTTCACCGTCGTGCTTGAAACAACGCCCCAGGCCGCCCGCTCTGAACTCCGAAGAATTCGGGAGGCAATGCGCTTGATGAAGAGCCCCGGCACGTTTCGCGTCGGAGAATACCGGAAGCAAAAGGGCAAATGGGCAAGGGTTGAACCTTCTCAGAATCGCGAAGAACAGGGTTCCTTGCCACATACGGCGCCAGAACTCCCCCGGCAACGGCTCACGGCAAGCGCGGAAGGATTATCGGGCCGTGTGGGGCATTCTGGACATGTTTCGCTGAAAAAAGGGGCCGGAAAATGAAAAACGCCCCGCCGTGTCTGGCTTGGGGCGTCGCTTGTCGCTCGTTTTCGAGGGCTCAGGTTTCGGCGGGATTTGGTTTCCGCTGGATCTTCGCCCGGTTCGCGGCCACGATCTCACGCTTTCGCTGGCGTTGCTCGTCAGTCAGTGTTTTGGGTACGCCTCGGGCCATTTTACCCAGGGCAACCGCCGCCGGGTTCTTGGTTGGTTCTTTTTTGCTCATCGGTTCAGTCTCCTTTTCGTTTGTTCAGAAAGTTTCAGCTATTGCCCAACACCCTATGCTCACCCAGGCAATGGACAGGAGTATAATCAACGCTTCAAACATGGCAAGCCTCCCTTGTCGCAACTGCGGCGCCGCCCGCCGCCTGCCATTCCTTCGCGGCCTGATTGCTGTGCTTCAGCGCCCCGCCCCCGGCGATGCGGTTCAATTCGTCGAGCAGGTCAAGCCGCTTAAATTCCAAGTGAGTTGTGCCTTTCAAAAATCCGCGCACCTTGAAATATTCCGTTTCGGCGTACACCGGGCAATCTCTCCGCCGTTCGCTTTCTTGCAACGCCGTCAAGAGCCCGCCGGGGGCGTCAAGCATTGTTATATCCGGGTCCCGCATCGCGTCGCCGTTCTGCTCGTAGTAGTGGGCAAAACTCAAAACAGGCAACGCCTTTTCACTGTTTCCAAACTTCACACTTCCAACGTGTTCAACGCAAAGCGGCATAAATGCGCCGCCGCTCTCGCCTATCCGCCAGGGGCAATCAGCCCCCGCCGCTTTCTGCTCTTCAACTTTTGCAATTGCCGCCCTGAAAATCTTCTCCGCCGTTTTCGATATTGCTTTCATGTTGTCTTACCTTTCGTTTCTGTTAAATTGCCTTGATGAATCCAATCAGCCACAAAGTGCGAATGACCCTTGAGCGTGTTTCTCTGAAAGCCTTGTCGCTCCGTATTTGGCTTTTATCTGGTCTAGGTTCCATGCTTTGTGCTTGCCGGGGGCGTCGCCTTCCTTGTGCCAGTACCAAGCCGCTTTTTTCGACGCCCACCGGAACGCGCAAGCCTTGAGCTGTTCGCGCCATTTGTAGGTGTCCCCGGTGATCCACACCCAGCGCCCGCAAAGCTCCACGATCAAACCTTCAAGCCGGATAATTTCGGCAACCTTCAAGGCGGTTTCCCGGTCAACGTTGATCCGCTCTTCCGTCTGTTCGTCGGTCATCGTGTGCCGGTAGCATTCGCGCAAGCTGACTTCATACTCTGCATTGATTGCCTGCATCGTGGCGAGGTCGCCGCCCACGTCCGGGTGATGCTGCTTGCAGAGTTCGCGCCATGCGTTCTTGATTTGTGCTTCCGTGTACAGCCCGTCAAAATAGATTCTCATGTTTTCAATCTCCCGTGAGTTGGTTTGCTCTCACTGGTCAATACTCTATCTAATAAGCGCTTATTAGTCAACTAATGACCGCTTATTAGTTAATTGATTAGCGCTTATTAGCCTGTAAACATTGGCCGGAACCGCTCAATAAAAAACTCAAGTATTTAATAACCGCTTATTAGTCACGCGCAAAAAACCGCTTGCAACCCCTCGCGCTCAATGCTAGAGGGTGAGCCATGAGCGGAAAACACGATGCAGCATATTGGAGAGCCTACCGGGCGCGCAAAAAGTCGGGTGTGATTTCAACGCCTGCAACGCCAACGCCACTAACGGCCCCAGCTACGCCCGCGCTGATTGCCTGCAACGCTTCGAGCCCGGCAAGCCCGGCCCTACATGCAACACTACCAACCCTGCCCGACCTGCCGCCCATCGACTCCGAAGCCGCCGCGCTCTGGCTTGATGATCCCAGCCCGGCGCCGCTTGCCGCCTCAAGCCCTTCCATCCCTGCCAGCCCTTCAAGCCTCGTACAGCCCGACCCGGCGCCGCTCTCACCACTCGCACCCGCGTGTACTTCATTGCAGCATGTTCAAGGCATTATACAACCTTCAAGCCCTTCATCTTCTTTACCCGACCAAGTAAAAAATCAGGGGGTAAAGGGGGAGCCAGAAGAAAACCGCAACGCCACACCGCTGCAACGCCTCGACGCCGGGAAAACGGATTCCGCCGCTAAAGCAGGTTCGGCAGTGTTCGCGCACGCACGAGGCCCGATGGTTGCCGGATCGCCGAAGTTTTACGACCTATTGCCGCTTGATGCGGTGCCCGGCGACGTGTTTGACCGGTGCTGCATTCGCCTTTCTCGTGGTGATAACTGGATTGATATTGCCAAAGATGAAGGGATAGGACACCGGGAACTGTGGCACAGGTGCGGCAAGTATGCCCACTTGAACCAGGAAGCGGCCCCACGCTGGCAGGCGGCGCAGCACGCGGAGACCTCGAACCACAAGCGGGACGCCTCAATCATCCACGCCAGGGCGCTACAGGCAGGCTTTGACGGTGTGAAACGGAAGAAGCGGACAAAGACCGATGCAGCCGGAAAGATCGAAACAGAGGAAACAGAGGAGCATTACAGCGACCCGGCCATGATCCGTATCGCCTTGGAGACGGCAGACCCTGCCACATACGGCAGGGGAGCAGGCCGTCAAGCCCCGGTTACGGTCAACACAACGAACGCCGCATTCTTTGGCGGCGCTGCCCCGGTCGGTTCCCTGGACGACTTCAAGCCCGCCGGACTCCCGGAATGACGAAAAGACCCACTACAGGTGGTATACTTTTTGAAATAAGTGGAGACGAAAGGGCGTAAAGTCGTAACACGTTGAAGCGAAACAAGTAGGGAATTGCGGCTAGTAGACCAAACCTATGTTATGCGACATTGACTCGGACACGCTCCACTTCTCGCCAACTACACCAGCCAGAACCGAAGGCCAAGCCGCCGCCCGCCGATCCAAGCCGCGCCGCCCGAGTACACCCCCCATGGACCCCGGCCACTGACCCCCTATGGCCTGGGTCCCATACATCACCCCTCTCCGCGAGAATGGCGTTGCAAAATTCGTTGTCCCAAAAAACTGGTGGGGTATGGCATCTGCTAAAAGCTGAAAAAATTATTTGCCCTGCTGAGTTGATTTGACGTTTGGAAAGACTAGTTTGCAGATGTCTTGCACAAGTTTTTCTTCTGCGTGAAATAACTCCTTTGGCTTACGCTTGTCCATGGACGAAAACGCGGAGAGTGCGCAGTGGAGAGATTCGTGTAGCATGAAGTCGTCAGGTTCATTCTCTCCGGGTTTCCAATGATGAAGGATTGCGAATTTGTGTTTCGAGTTTACGAGGACAGAACCATGCGAGTTGGGGCGGCGCGGGAATGAAAACTCCCAATCATTGAGAATTCTGAATAGACGTGTAGTTGCCTTGAAGCGGCGGGATGGTTTGCGATATTTCACTTTGATTTCCTTGGCCTGTGATGGCGCGTGCCGACAAACCAGATATCGCGCTTTGGGATTCTGTCGTAGATGCGATACTCAGTGGGTTTCC
Source organism: bacterium (assembly GCA_037128595.1). Classification (NCBI taxonomy): domain Bacteria; species bacterium. The sequence continues at coordinate 229,949 of JBAXWB010000002.1, read as the reverse complement.
CTGAGCCGTCAGTCGAAAGTGTTTCCCACCCTTTCGGGACCATATTCGACCACATCATCCAGAGATCAAACTTACCCGGCTTGCGAGTCATCCCGGCCGATAGGCCCCACGCCATTGATGGAGACCGTGAGAAGCAGATGTATGGTGGGCGCCATGCTCCACACCTTGATAATTTTCCGGGGCACAGGCCGGAGTGTTTAATTGATTCCCGGCGTGAGATAGGGGACCAATGGAAAAGCAGGAATGGCTTCATGGCAACACCCTGGGCTTCATTGTGTCATGAAGGCATGACGGGCATTCTTTGCCATTTCGAGGCTGGCGTAGTGAGACAGTCCCGCAGTGTGAACACTGGTATTCCGTGTGCATCGGATACCGTGGTGACTCCGAAATCTTTTCCGCCGGGGGCGTCCATCCCATGTCGATGAGCGCCTTGCGGATACCGGCGTCGCGCGTGTTGCATACCCACGAAGTCAGTGTGCCAAAGTATTCCGGGACACCTTCAAGCCGCTGGGCAATGATGCCTGACTCGATGTTGTAGGAGGTGACGAGATTGAGGGAGTGTTGCGCTTCCATTATGGCACCTCCACGTAAACGGGTGTGCGGTTCCAGTCGCCAGCGCCGTCAATGTGGTCAAGAATGAAGGTGCGCACACGGATTTGTTCATGCAGGTTTCTGATATTGGTAATCGGTGTGTGTCGTAGCAATGGAAGCTTGTAGAGGTCTGGCGGAGTTTTGCAATTGTCGAAACCGATTTCCATCACCTGCTCACAGCCGCAAAGTGTTTTGAAAATGGCCTTCATGATTGGCCCCCCGGCTTCATGCTTCCGATATCCGTGAAAGGAACCAAATCGTCAGGACAGCGCCACACCATGACGCGCCCATCTTCCATGCGGATCTTTTTGGGCGCAATCATTTCGAGTCGGAAAATCTTTTCGAGTAATTCCTGTTTTTGTTTTGCCAGAGCAATGACGCATTGGGCTTCGGTGCCGCCTGCTTTGATGATGTGCCACACCATTGCATCGTTTGTTTCTAAAACTTCTCGCGGGACGGAAGGGGTCAATTGTTCGATGCTAACGTACCCGTTTTCAATCCCTGTCACCCGGAACCAAGGAGACGGTTTCCGCATTTCCTTGACCCATCTGAATATGCTGCCATTGAATCGTATTCCTTCGATTGTGAAAGTATCGGTCATGAAGACATAGTGCTGTGAGCGGATTCGCCAAATAATCCTGCTCGGGTGAAATGCCAAAAACAAAAAGGTTGCCCATCTCGGCGGTATTTGCCCCTCCTCGATTCCGGCAATTTTGAACAGGTGAAGAATTGCTCTTGTGCGTAGTGGTTTTTTCATAGTTGAAAAAATGTAAGACAAAACACTTGACGGTGCAATCCGAAAAGCATACTAAAGTGTGCTTTATGACAACGAAGAAAACCAAACCGGAAACGAGGCCCACGATGTCAACGAGCGGGAGAAAGCCCCGTAAGACCCTCACGTTTCAGCTTCCTGATGAACTGGACACATTTGTTCGGACTCAGGACGGGAAGCCAAGTGAAGTGATTCGTGGTGCATTGTGGGCGGCGAAAATGAGACAGCCGAAAATGAAAAAGGTGAAGCAATGAGCATTGAAGTGAAGATCGAGGGAAACAAGGTAATCATCACTGCCGATATCAGTAACCCCCCGGTGGTCAGTAAGACCGGCAAGAGTTGCCTGATTGTTTCGTCCGGCGGGATTAAGAACACGGATGCCATGTTTAATGGCAGGCCGGTGAGCATTGGTTTGAATGTAATGGTTCCGGTGAAAGGATAACCATGTTCACGATCACGATTACAGAAACCAAGTTGATGCCTACCGTGACAAGTTCAGGAGACATTACAAATGAAATCTACCGGCAATCCTTCGAGGCGCTCGACATTCCCAAAATCGTGGCAGTACTGAACAAGCGTAAGCGAGTTCGTAAGGAACGCCAAAAGGAGTTACCGATATGACGCTTGCATCCACTCACCGGCAGATTGAGCGCCGTAAGTTTGCGGAACTGCAACGTGAAAACAACGGTCTGACCATGCAGCTTAAACAGCGTGACTGTGTTCTGTTTGGAATCCTCAAGAAGCACGGTCCTCAGACTTTGACCACTGATGAACTCAATGCCTTTGTCGAAGGTTCAGCGATTGTATGCCGGGCTGACCAAATCGGACAGAGCGTTGAATTCTCTGCCGTTGATTCTGATGAGGTTATCGCCCAGGCGAATGAAGTTGCGCGTAACGATGTAGCCCCACAACCGGAGAATCAAGATGTCCAAAAAGAACAAGGTTAAGACCATGTGTGCCAAGCCAATGATGAAGACGGCAAAGAAGGCTGGCAAAAAATCGGCGCCCGTAATGACTCAGGAAAAGCGGGACGCGATGATGATTTCAAGACCGAAGATGACGATGTGAAATAATTGCGGGGTGGAGCAGTGGTAGCTCGTGAGCCTCATAACCTCAAGGTCGTTGGTTCGAGTCCAACCCCCGCAACCACTTTAACCAGAAAGGCACCTGTTCGATGAAAACGAATCCGAAGATTGTTGTGGCCCTGCAAGGGCTGTATTTCGATGAGCGCATGGCGGAGAACCAATACCTTTCGCATTACGCTGTGGTATTTAACTCGGGCCTTCCTGTTCTTGCCGCTCAGATGAAAGAACGCGCCGCCGATGAAGCCAAGCACGCGGAGAGATTGGCCGGGCGCCTTGCATTCTTTGGATTCCCGGCAAATGCCTATTCCGGGAAGATTGATGAAAAACTGGGTTCTGAAATGGGAATTGAGCCGATGCTTGACGCGGAACTCCCCAAGGAACTTGACGCGATTGCCAAGTACAATGCGGCTATTTCCCTGTGCGTTGAACTCAATGACAACGACACCCGCGATTTACTGGTTTCAAATCTGAAGGATGAGACGGATCACGTTCACGAGATCGAGACCGCCCAGGGATTGATTGAATTGATCGGGGTTGACAACTTCGCTCAGGCAATGATGTAGAACCATGGCCGCAATCCTCACGCCAGAATTCCGAGATGAGTATAGCGCGAACATTCGCGACTGGAAATGGCGTGTCTCGAATTTGTACCACATAAAATCCATGAAGGCGGGCGATGCGATTCCATTTCGCCCAAACCCTATCCAACGAAGGTTCATGGACGACATGTGGCGCCGCAATGTGGTTCTCAAGCCGCGCGGAATTGGAATGTCCACACTGATTGACGTGATAATTCTGGATGACTGCTATGTCATTCCTAATTTCTCCGCCGCCCTGTGCGCCCACACTGAGGATAAAGCACAGGAGATTTTTCGAGACCTGATTCTTTTCCCTCATGAACATTGCGAGTATCCGGTAAAGCGTGGGCTCAAAGAGGGCACCTACGGTTCAAAGTCAGAGATGCAGTTTGATAACGGGTCAACGGTGGCCGTGTATGTGACGATGGCCGGTGGATCTCACCAGGCAATTGTTTCAACTGAACTCGGGGTGTTGTCTGCTTTGAACCCGGAGGCCGCAAAGAATTTCAAGATGCAGGGTTTGCCCACCGCCCGTGATGACAATTCATTTGTGTTCATCGAGTCCACTGGTCAAGGGGGGCCGCAAGGCGTCTTCTATGACACCTGCATGGCTGCGCGGGAAGAGACAAATATGATTTTGTCCGGGCAGATCAAAGGAAGTAAGACAAGTTACAGGTTTCACTTTTACCCTTGGTTTGACGATCCACGGAAGTCCCGAAAGAGTGAGTACCCGATAACCAAAGAGGATGCCCAGTATTTCGAGAAGATCGAACGCGAGTGCAAAGTAAAACTCACCAACGAACAAAAATGGTGGTATTGCGAGACGGCCAATGGCCCCACCGGGCTTGCCAAGATTGGCGAGATGCACAGCCAGTACCCCTCGACGTTCGACGAGGCGTTTGAATGCTTCGTACAGGACGCCTACTTGACTGAGGCTTTGAACCGGGCGACGCAGGATGGGCGAGTAGGAACCTTCAAGTACAATCCCATGTACCCGGTTGACACATGGTGGGACTTGGGTCTTGACGGAACCTCTATATGGTTCAGCCAGACTATCGGGAACATGGTAAATTTCATCTGGTATTTTGAGGATTCCGGGAAGGAACTGCCTTACTATCTTGATTATCTTCAAGGCGGAATGGTGAAACTTCCCTGGAACAAGTCGCGATATCGTTTCCACACTGCCCCCCATGATGTTGTGCGCCGTGATTTTGCGACACTTCAAAATGTTTGGCAGGTTGCCAAGAACCGGGGTGTAGCATTTGAACGTGGGATTGAGCGACCGGCCCGGAAGCAGGACAGTATTCAGGCGGCAATGATGTTTTGCCATCGTTGTAATTTCGACAAGGAAAACTGCGCCCAAGGATTGCGGAGACTTGAAAACTATCGCCCACAATGGGACGCTAAACTTGACATGGCGAAGCCGAACCCCCGCCATGATAAAAACTCACACGGTGGCGATGCATTTCAAACCGCCGCCTTGTATCACGACATGATTCTTAAAAAGCACGGCGAACGGGCTCCGGTACGCGCAACGGAATTTGCCATGCCTCAAGATTATCCAAGGTGACGAAATGTGTTGACAATGATTAAAAAGTCTACATAGTAAAAAGCATACAAAAGTACGTGATTCGATTTTGACAATTTAATTTTGTCCGGCAACGTCAGGAGGTAATTGGCCTGGCGCACTTCGGAGAAAAGGGCGGGAATTCTGGTTCCAGAAAACTAGATTTCCCGCCTTTTTCTTTTGCTGGCAATCCGAAAGCAAATATGGAGCCGACAATCACAAGACCGACGGAGCCGCCAGTAGACCCCACCGCGCCGGGAAGTGCCGCTCCTTTGTGGGGAAAGACGGTTCAATTCCATCAGGCCGCTCAAGTTGTATCTGACGCTCAGAAGGCAAACGCTGATGCAACCGCAACGGAACTTTCTTCCGAGCCAGTACGGTCATCGCTTATCAACCATCTTGAGTTGCTTCGTAATCAGGCGATTATGTCGAAGCTGAATAACGGCGTTACCGACCGGCTATTAGATTGCCAGCGGAGACGGCGGAACCAGCACAGTGCTGAACGGGAAGCACAACTCAAAAAATATAATCTTCCTATCTACTTCCCGCCATTGACTCAGACAAAGTGCATTCACACCGAGGCGTGGTTGCGTGATTTAACCATGCCCTATGGCTCAAAAATATGGATGTGTGAGCCGTCTGAAAAGCCTGAGTTGCCGGAAGATGACGTTCAAAGTATTGAGGCCAGCGTCGTTAATGATGCTGTGATTCAGATTCGCGCCGGTAATGACCAAGGGCTTCAAGCAGCCGACCTGGCTAAGATTGTTGATGCCAACATTGATGCGAAGTCCCGTGCTGAAAAAGAGCTTTCCAAGAAGCGTGCCAAGCGCATGGAATCAGAGATATTCGACAACCTCCAAGACTGTAATTGGTCAAAGGTGTTCGAGGAATTCCGGTCAAATGTTGTGACTTACGGGACAGGATTCCTCAAGGGTCCATATACCAAAACGGTTAAAGTAGCCACATGGAAGGGTAAAAAGCGGGTTGTGATTGATAAGGTCATCCCGGTTTGTTCGGCGCCTTCACCTCATGATATTTACCCGTCTCCCTGGTCTAAAGATGTTCAGGACGGATATATGATAGAGCGGATTAAGACATACCGCCCGGCCCTTAATGCAGTTCGGAAGTTGGAGTATTACCAGCGAACTGAAATTGAAGAACTGCTGAAAGACCAGCCAGTTTCTCGGTCTCCATTGATGACTCAGAATGGAGATTACCAACGCGCACAGCACGAGGACAACGGGAACAATACAACCGATGATCGCATTGAGTGCTGGGAATTCCACGGGTCGCTTCCGGGCTTCATGCTGGATACGTGGGGAGTTAAAAACATCCTGCCTACCGAAGATTACGAGATGGTTGTTTTGTGGTCTGGTACTCACATTCTGAAGGTGATGCCAGCTTGGAACGAAACCGGAATTCGCGGGTATTTCAAAGCGGTATTCAAACCTGTTGTTGGATCTTTTTGGGGTATTGGTGTTCCAAACATGATGAGCGCCGCACAAGACCGGGCGTCGTCTGTTATGACCCAGTTGCTTCAAAACACTGCATGGGCCGGTGGCCCTGTTTTCTGGATGTACGCAAACAGGCTTGTTCGCCCGGAGGATGCCTTGAATATCCACGGCGGAAAGGTCATTCCATTTACCCAGGACGATATGGCCCCCACTACAGCGGCGCCTATGGGCTCGTTTGACGTGACTGACAAGACCAGTGAACTCAATGCCCTTTATCAAGGGTGCCTTACTGATGCTGACAACGAATCAGGGGTTCCGGCCTACATGTACGGCGCGAATCAACAAGGGTCCGCCGGGGCCGTTCGCACCTTCTCGGGCCTTTCCACGTTAATGAATGCCGCCGCTCGTGGCGTCAAAGATGCCTTGATGAACATGGATCAAGCTTTAGGTGATTTCATTTCAAACTGGGCCGATTGGCTGAACGAGTACAGCGAAAACGACGATATCAAGGGCGACGTGCGCGTCATTTCCACCGGTGCGACTGGGCTTTTCATTCAGGAAATGCAGATGGATCGAATGGCGCAAATGCTCGACCGGATCAAGGACCCGAATGTGATTCAGGCGCTTGGCGTGAATGGCGTTGCATTCATGGTTTCGCTGATTAAGGGCATGGCTCAAATGCTCAAACAGGATGTGAGTTATTTGCCGAGTGAAGAGGACATTCTAAATACGGCAAAACGTGCGGCCATGAACCCGGCTCCCTCTATGCAGGTCCCTGGACAGTTGCCTCCCGCGCAATCAACTCAAGAAGAAGTACCCGCTGACGCCCAAGGTGTGCAGACAGTGGCGGGTTAAATAATGCACACGGAGAAAATGAAAATGAAAAAGTTACTCGCAGTGTTGGCGTTAGTTTCCGTGTGTGGAATCGTGCGGGCTCAGGATTTTGGGAATGCCACCTTTGGCAAGTTGTCTGGAAATGAAATCCAGGCGAGCAAAATTACGATCAAAGGGGTTCAGCCGATGACCAATGCAACGGCCACTGTCGCCCTGACACTCCAAACTGTTGCTGTAACCAATGCCGCAGGAACCGTTTCCCAATGTGTCACCGGGGCTACGGGAGTCGTAACGATCACTGCCCAGCGGTAAGGAATCAACGATGCTCAATCTCAATGGAGCCGAACTCGAATCCTTCAAGGAATCCTTGAAGATGATGGTCCACACCGAACACGGCAGGGTTTTTCTCGCCGCCTTGGAGAAGGATCTAAAAACGCTCGACGCCAAGAACAGGGTTATTGGGCAAGAAAATCAAGTGGGAGCCGCGTTCTATTTGGCGCGTCTCTTTGAAAATGCGAGCAACGCCGGATATCAGCCAGCCTATCCCTACGTTGCGACAAGTACGCCAGCACCCATCAAAGAGGTGCCTAAGTCAAGGCTTGCAAGAGTTTTATCCGCCCTTGTTGACACGGAACGGTAATTGCCGCCCCGGTAGCGCAGTGAGTACGGAAAAGAAGAAAGAACAGAATAATGAATCAGTCAGATATGGACATACTGAATAAGGAAGCGGAAGAAGCAACGGCACTGGCACGGAAGGAAGAAAACCCTGACGCCCCGGCCCCCGTGATTCCTCCTGTTCCCGATCCAGTCCCGAACGCTGAATTGACCGAACTCAAAAATCAGTTGGATGCAGAGAAGGCGCGTGTCGCTGAACTCACCGCAAAACTGAATGAGGCAGACGGTCGGCGTGGCGGGGAACTCCGAATGTTACGCGAATCGGTGGAATCTATGAGGGTGCAGATGCAGACGTTATCTGAGGAGAACCGAAAGCTCTCCGAAGCTGCAAAAAACCCACCCCCGCCAGCCGCCCCTTCCGTGGATGATGAGGAGGATAAGGCGTTTGCTGAACACTTCCCAACCCGTGCAGCACGCGAAAAGGCGGAAGCCAAAAGGCGTGAAGCGGAATTGGAAAAGATTCGGCAAGAAGCATTGGAGGCCAAGAAAAAGGCTGAATTGCTCGAACGCCAGTCCATGCAGACAGCCACCCAGCGTTTTGCTGAGGAGGTCAAAGCCAAAGTCCCGACGTTCCTTGAAGTCATCAGAGACCCGGCGTTTAACGCTTGGGCCAATGCGACTCGCATTAAAGGAACGCCCATGACGTTCGGTGATTCATACGATCAAGCCGCCGCTAACCTGGACGTTAATCAGGCTATCGAGGTTCTTGAGGCTTACGCATCAAGCAAACAACCGATCACACCCCCCGCCGCTCCCGTTGTGGATACCACGAAACCGCCAAAGCCTTCAAAAGAGGCTCAATCGGTTCCGGCTTCCGCCGCTGGTGGTGGCGCCGAGACTGTCCCCGATCCAAGCAAGGACAAGTCGAAGCGTGCTGCTCGTATCAAGGAGCTTGAATACAAGGTCTTCGAGTCGAGGACCGCAACCGTGGCCGAACGCGCAGAAATTGAAAAACTGTGGCGTGAGGCTGAAGCCGACAATCCAACCGGCGGATAATCCGCCAGGAAGAAGAAGATATCATGATCGCAACAGCACAGGGCACCCCGAACTATAAAGCCGGGTATGCCATTATGGATGTGTTCTCGAAGGTGTGGAACAAGCGGTATTGGGAAACCGATCCGCTTCCACTGATTACGACCTCCAAGTATTTCAGTGAGTTGAAAAAGGGTGATAACGTCAAGGTGACGAATGAGCCCACCATCGTATTCCACGATGACTATGAGGATGGTCAGGATTTGGAAGAAGATCCTGTGGAGTTGGATGGTATCGACGTGACCATCGACAAGGGCGGGTATTTCAACGTTCCCCTGACGGATGTTCAGGCCGAATTGAGCCACCTGGCGCTTTCCGACCAGTTCATGGAGACCGCGTTGAAGGAAGCCATGAAGAAAATTAACACCAAGTTCTTCATCGCAATGAAGGATGCGGCCATCGCTGCCAATAAGGGCGTTGCCGCCGGTGCATTATTCAGTGGCTATAACCTCGGGACAGCCGATGCCCCCGCCGCTGTGAACTTTGGTGGAACGAACACCGCCACGGCGATTGTTCAGTACCTTACCCAGTTCACTGCTGTTCTTCGTGAGCAGTATGCGAACGAGGAAACCTTCATGGTTATTCCTCCCTGGATGGAGTGGGTATTGGTGAACAGTGAGATGAAGTCCACGATGGTCATGGGTGATGGTCCTTCCCGCCTTATCAACGGATACCGGGGCAAGATCAACAACATGAACGTAATCGTGAGCGGGTATCTCCCCGGAAACGGTTCGGCTGTTGGGACGCCTACGGCGATCCTTGGCGGGAATAAGGCGGCTATTGGGTTCACGCTCAAGAATATCCGCACGAACAAGTGGTACAACGGTAAGTTCAAAACCTTGCTCCAGGGTGAATACATCTGGGGTTGGAAGGCAGTGAAACCGCAGGCCATTGTCAACGGGTACGCCTATTTCAAGGCGGCTGCGTAAGTAAACCTCAATCACTGGCCTATCGGAAGTCAAACCGATAGGCCAGTGGTTCAACATATCTCTGAATTGAAAGAAGATCCCATGAAAATGAAAAAGATTATCTCTCTCGCTATTATCGCGGCAATCATCGCGTTTGCCGTCCCCGCGTTTGCGGTCAACACCGTGACAAATTACACGGGTAGTCGAACAGTTTTTTCCTCACATGATCTCGGGAAGATCTATGTTGTTGAAAATACCGTTTCGTTTGGTGCTGGCGCCGGGTCCGGGGACATCTACAAATGCATTGGAGTACCGAAAGGTGCGGCTGTTTTGGCTGTAAGTGCGGAAGTGCTTACTGCTTCGAGCAATCCGACTGCTGCATTTGGAATTGGTGATTCAGGCAGTATCACACAGTACGTTGGGTCAACGGCGGCAACCAATGTTGCTATTACCGCTGCGGCCTACACGACTCAGAAGCAGTACACATCTGCCGCTGATGATATTCGCCTTACCACGACCGCCGTTTGCACGGGTGGTACGGTCCGGGTTCGTGCAGTAATTGCAGACCTCTCGAAGTAAGCACGAATTGTGTTGGTGCGGGCGCTTCGAAAGGGGCGCCCGCTTTACCGTATTCTGTGAGGAGGCCCTATGAAAGCCGTCAGACTCGATCAGCTTATCCCATCCGTAACAGACAAATTGCCTGCTACGCCACTCAAAGGGCAAGTCATCCGTGCCATCCGCGAAGCTGCGCAACGCTTTTGTTTTGAAACAGAGGTATGGAAGCAACCTCTTGCGGCTATTGACATTGTAGCGAATCAGTTGACTTACACTCTGGCCGCCGAATGGCAAGCTGAAATCCGACGCATTCACTCCGTTTTCATCAAGACCGATGCCGATGTTGCCGCCGGGCGCCTCGGTAAAGAGCGGGATTGCTCAGGCGACACCTTTACCCCGGCAACCTCTGAATATCGCTTTAAGTCTTCCCCTTCCTCGATTGCTGTAACTGATGGCCTGGTAATAACCGTGGTGCAGGTCCCGAATTTACAAACCGACGAGATGCCCGAATGGATTACCGGACTCTACGGAAATGCTTTTGTTTATGGTGCGATAGCTGATTTATGCACTCATAAGGGTGCTGGGCCGATGTATGATGCAGACACCGCGAAACTCTACAATCAGAAGTACGAGAAGATCAAGAATGCAGCGGCGTCAGAGGTTTTTCGCTCACACATGAACGCCTCACCGTCCATCAATCCGCTTTACAATCTTTCCGGTGCATTCTCAGGCACGGGTTACAGGGTGGGAGGATAAATGAGCATCGGTAGCGCAAGTATTACAATCAAGGTCAACCGGGAAAAAATGGAGTTAGTCATATCTGGCACAGTGCATCACCGCAATGCTGTCGCTGTAACTATGACGGGATTTGCTCCAACGATACCAGATAATCTGACTTTGCTGGTTTTGCGTGGAGATGCCAGGGTGTGCAACCCGCCAGTCTTCACCGGGTCTCCTACTGCCGAAACATCGCTCAATACGGATACTGACAAGATGATGGAGGCCTTCAGTGGCATCCCTGATGGGGTAGTGCGTGAATTTACTGTCAGGTTGTGGGACGCCGGATCTGCTGAGTTCTTGGGTATTGGCGTATTACGAATCATTGGGACTTCCCGGACATATTCAGGTGACACGGGCACTGTCCCTGTGATTCCAGTTCCTGGGCCTGAGTGGAATGCCTTGCTTGGTGATCGTCGTGTAATTGACGGGGTATGGAGCATTTTCAATCGAGATGACGGTAGGTGGTATCCCGAAACCATGAAGGGCGTCGGTGATGACCGCCATATTGACATTGGTTCCGAAAATGAAGGGGTAACAATATGAGTTTCACCGTGCAGGACGTAATCAATGAGGCCGGTACATTAGCGGCTGGATTGGCAATCACTGCCCCAAATGGATTGGCCTGGACTATAGACGCCGTTTCTCAACTGATGAGCCAGAGAACCGATTGTATGTACGATGATGACGGTGTGGCAATGGAAGTGCCCGCGTTGACAACATCCGGCGACACTATCCCGCTGGATAATAGGTTCCAGACGAATCTTGCCCGTTATGTTGCATCCAAACAATTCTTTACTGATGCGGAAAGTGCCAAGCATCGTGAGCAGGCTATTCAAATGCTTAAACTTTCAGGAATCGGCGGGAGGGTCTAATGGCAGATTCATCTAATTTGTTGCCATGGGCAAAGGCATCTCGTTCTAATGTTCGGCAGAACGAACAGAGCAATGACGAGTCGATTACTCTTCAATGGCAAAACGTTGTTGATAAAGACCGCGCTGCTGTCGTAGCGGAGTTGTACGCCATTGGCAGTGTAACCGATCTAATTATTGACAACGGCAGGGTGACATATCCCGGTGTGTGGCGTAATGCCGGGTGCGGGTGGGATGGTCGGACCGAAAATTATTACATGGAGCTCCGGAAGGGGTGGGCTACTACAACCCCGGAAGCAATGTCCGTCTATGTAAATGTGATTCGTAACAACCAATCCGGCAAGTTGACTCTTATCCGTAAGTGGCAGTTTATCGACCCTTCCGTGGCTGAAAAGCTGATGAAATCTCAGAATGCCAATCCAAAGGTGCTGTCAAACGTTGTGACTGACCCTATGGCTGATGGCAAGGTATATGAGGGAGAGTGGCTTGCCGTGACCACAGAGGGGCCGAAGTCGGTGCAAGACGGGTGTACTATCATCCAAACACTTATCAAGGCCGGTGACGCCAATCTGACCGTTATACTGGGCACAAATAAGACGACTTCCTCTCGCGAGTGCTACAAGTGGCAGACAACGGCAGAAGATCTTGAAGCGTTCCGAACGCACACCGGAGTTTATGCCGAAGAATTTGACTACAAGTGGGGAACCAATGAGGTAGGGATTCAAAAGGATTGGCAACCTTCTCAGAATGGTGACGACAAATCTCTGAATTTAGTTGCTAAGTACATAGTGAAGGAATTCTGGCAGTATCCTGCTGGAAATGACTTCGTGATTGTGAAGGATTTTGGCGGAATCTTTAAGGAAAGTGTTCAGAAGTTTAAGAACAAATCCACGATTCCGGTAGCTCAGGCGCCCGAGAATGGGGCGCAATTGGTTAAAGCCCTCGAAAATGACTTGGGGCAATTCGATGGCGAAATAATCAATAGGGTCATCAGTGGCGCGGCTATTGCTGGTTTTGTTACGGTTTCATCTTCCATCTACGAGTGGGACTTAGATAAAAGTGATGTGAAGCTGCCTATTTGGACTTCATCGACTAACAGTGATATTCCTCAGAAAATTACGGGTTATAATGTATTTCAATTCCGTCTCTATACCAAGAGAACTGTAGACGTTTCAATTACCCGCTCATATTCGGCAACTCATCCAGGCATTGTTGATGCCGCAACTTCGACAGCGGGAAGTAAGGGCGCCGGAACATCAGTGATAAAGCATGTGCTTGAAATATCTGAAGGGCTTTACGCCATTGAGACGAAGACAATAACCACTGGCGAATGGGTGGTAAGTGATTCTGATATTATCCCGCTCTACTCCACTCCATGAACAATTCACCGATAGCCGACAATTATGCTGGCTCGGTCGCTCCTAGATCAGCGGGCGAATTCCCCTCAGGGGTATCACTCGGTATTCAGGGGATGCTCGATGCCGACGATATGGCTAAAAGGGCTCTTGGTTCATTCCGAAAATCCGCTCTCCCGGAAGATCCGCAGGACGCTCCCGATAGATCCGAGAGAATCAATTTCTCTTTCAAGGCGAAGATTTCAGGGGAACTCGAATTTACGGTTCAGCCTGGTTTCGCGGAAGTCGCGCCGGATACCATCATATCGGTCACATGCAATATCATCCAGACTGTAACAGAAGGAAGCGCAGCATGGTACGGCTGGGTTGACGTGGATTCCACGGCGGGCACGGCTATTGCCTCATTCGGGGACAGTTGGCCCACGGCCCTGACGACTGAACAGAAAAAGACCATACGGCAGAAACGCATTCTTCAAATTGCGATGAATGACGGGATTATCAGCGCAATCAAGAATCTCCAATGCGGTGACATCGAGGTATTCGATCCTGTTAAAGTCCCGGCCCCTGACGCCAAAACGATCAACCTGAACGCCACTGAGGGAGCCCCCATAAACGGGATGCTTCAAATAGCTGGGGCTGATACCGTTGTCGCTTCCAGTGCCAGTTTCCCCATGATGAGCGGACCGAATGTTGGAGAGACCCCAAAGTCTGTTGAATGGGTGCAGGTTGACGGGGCCAATGCGACACCGGACGCAAGTTCCCTTTCGATCCGGGGAGAGGCCGGAGCCAAGAGACTGGAAATCAAGGGGTTTCTGGCCCATGTGGACGAATCCCCCACTGACGGTGCGGGGTGGGCCGTTATAATGAACAATTGCAGTCCGGGAATGCCTGACGTGAAATATGTCGGGTTTGAGAACTTCAAGACATGGCTGGGATTCAAAGACGAGAAAGTCAAGGTATCCGAGGGTGACACGGCTGGCGGGTATCTCGCGGCACTTATTACGGCTGGCACTACCAATGTTCATTTACAGGCTACTGACGGCAATCTCTCCATCAGTGTTGATGAGGTTTCAGGGCCATCCGGAACGGTTGCCGTAGGGACTACGTCCACGGGCGAACCCGGAACGTCGGCAAGTGTTGTGAATAGTGGAACAGAGACCGCGGCCATTCTTGATTTTACAATTCCTAGAGGTGCTGATGGAACAAATGGCGCTGACGGTGCGAACGGAACGAATGGTATAGATGGTGCGAACGGAGCGGACGGGGCCGCCGCTACAATTTCCGTTGGCACGACGACAACAGGAGCGCCCGGTACATCTGCAAGCGTGTCAAACAGCGGGACGCCATCGGCGGCAATATTCGACTTCGCCATTCCTCGCGGAGACCAAGGCGAACAGGGGATACAAGGCATTCAGGGCGAGACAGGCGCTCAGGGGGAGCAAGGAATTCAGGGTACACCAGGAACCAACGGTACAGACGGAATAGTTTCGATTGTCGTTACATGGGATGGCGGAACATGCCGTCCAACTCTCAGCGCGGGAGGGTTCTGGTATCTGGATGACGTTACTCTAGTCAATCATGTTCAGACATTTTCCATGAAACAAATGTGCCTCCCGATGTACGACGTGCCGGGATACTGCCCGCACACCGGAACAGTCAGCGTTGCCGATGCGACAACAGGAGAAGCATTGGTGTTCGATGTGGCGAATGGTTTGATTACCGGATCGCACGAAGGTGAGTTATTGCAGGGAATCAATCCGTCAAATGGAGAACCAGTAACTGCAACCATTCAGGCTAACGGAACGGTGACGGGATATGAGGGATTCATGAGAATCATAGATCCAACAACAGGCGATTCGGGCTTATTCAGAATAGGAAACGATGGAACAATAAGAGGATAAATATGAAAAGTAGAGTGATAATTATAGCGTTAGTGGTTGCGGCGAATGTGACTTACGGCCAATGGCTGCCTGTGACGGTCAACACGAATACCGGAATTTTCAAGCCAATAAATATTGGATCAGGAATATCGGCCGGGATCACAAACGCATACAGCGTGGGTGGATCATCGAACCTGGTGTCTATAAGCAATAAGACTTTGATTGTGCGGTTTGACACCAATTCCGTTTCGTCATCCATTCTGGCGGGAACCATTATACAGTTCGGCGGAACAAATTTGCCGACAGGTTATCTTTTGTGTGATGGCAGTTCTGTTACCACAAACACATACCATAATCTGTTCGCGGCAATTGGAACGCAATGGGGTGGATCTGGGGCTAATTTCAATGTTCCTGATTTAAGGGGGCAATTTTTAAGAGGTTGGTCTGGAACTTCCACAAATTCAGTTGATCCCGACGTGTATTCCAGAACTGCGCGTTATGCAGGGGGAGCGACATCAAATAATGTAGGTTCATATCAGAGCGATACCAATCAAGCGCACTCGCATTTATACACGGCTGGAAACCAGTCTGCTTGGACATTTTCGAACGGAAGTCCTTATAGTCCCGCATATTCGGCGGCGAATTCGGGAACTTCATCTTCAGGGGGTTCAGAAGCGCGTCCAAAAAACGCATACGTGATGTACTGCATTAAATATTAACCATGCCCTGTGACCTCATAACCAAAATCGAAGCACTCTATGCCGCCTACAACGGATTAACAGAACGGTGCTGTACTTCGATTTCACCGCTTGAACCTGACCAGTGTGCGGTGTCATCCATCAGCAAGGCCTATTATGCCGTCAAGCAACTGATGGCCGGTGGCTCATGCAAGAGTATGACGGAATCCACCGGCGCACAAGATCCCGGAGAGATAGGGCAATGCATGACCGGTGACTGGCTCGAACGGTGTGAGGCCTGGATAAACGGCATCACTTGCAACGATGAACCCGACTTACCCTCGGTATGTGATATCGCCCTCGATTCGGCTGGTGGCATAGAAGGATATGACCAGACGTTCTCAGCGCAGGAAGGGACGATTCATATAGAATTTGAGGCATACGGTATCCCTGACCAACTCATTATTTCGACCAACATTGCCACTCTTCTGGACACAGGAATGATGAGTAATCATCTGTCTCAGGATATTATCATTCCTCGTGGTGCTTCATATTTGCGGGTGCAGGTCGCCGGATCATCATCAGGCACGGCATGGACGTTATCGGTTCGTTGTCTGGAGGGCCTATGAAGTGGTTTACCGTTGCTCATGTTGAGTCATTCAGAGGAAAACGCCCCGCTGAATTTCTCGATGAAATTCTTAAGCATAAAGGGGATGGGCCTATTTTCGGAATCATGGATGACGACTACGCCCACATTCGAAAAACACACTTAAACGAACCTCTTCAATCCCCATCTCTGGATACCATGAATTTCGAGGAATTATGCGCATTAATTGAAACCCTCCCGGAACCGGCCAAGTCTTCCGGCCAAGTCATTGCCAACGCCAAGAGGATCAGAATTTCTAAGGCCGAATGCTCGCCGTGCGAGATGTCAAAGGCCGAAACGGCGCTTAGAGAGTGGTTGAAAACAAATTGACAAAGCATACTAAAGTACGCTATGTGAAATATGAAAGGTCGGTGGTTTATGGCAACGCAAGACTTTATCCCTAAGGCTCAGAATAAATTGGACATGACTCGGAGCGAGGTAGCGCCAGGTTATGATAGACTTGCGAGAGCAAATAAATTGCTGTCAGGTGTTCCTGAATATCGCGGGGCACTTGGGTCTTTTGACCCGTTAAAAGCGCCTACAGTCGTAAGTCGGATTGATCCTGCATCAGCTACCGGGTGGAGTCCTATAACTCGAAATGGTGTCTCTCCGGCGCCTGCTAGTGTTCAGGCGGGAGAAGCAGCACGTCCCGTAACTCCATGGTACGAACCTCCCAAGCAACTCAATCCGATGCGTGGTATTGACCACGAAGCCGGGACTTTCGTAGGTGAACAGCCTTCGCCTGTTTCTGTCGTCAGTCGAGATGTAGCGCCGCCCGTGTCGAATAGCGGTGTTGTTCCACGACGAACGGGGGTATTTGTTGGAGGAAGGGAGATCCAGCGCGGTGCTGATGGGGATTTGGAGTCAATTGAGCCAGCATTAAGCGGTGAAGAAGCCCAGTGGGAAGCCGCAAGATCATTGTCAAATTCTGGATTGGATACCAATGCAGCCGCGCAAGTCGCGCTCGATCATGCCCGAGACCCTAACAAATTGGGAATTGGAGAGGTGAGAGTTGTTGCCCCCAATGGCCGCATTTTCAGAGGTAACGGTACACAGGTTTCAAATGCAGTTTCCGCAGTAAGAAATTTTGCACGGCCAGCCATCGGGTCTACTACCCCTGGTGGCGGAATAGTGGTTTCCAATGACGTTGAGCGGGGTTCTGGCGGCGTGATGGGCACTCCTCGTTTGCCTTCTGAATCCATCAGGAGGATGGTTGAATCGTTTGATGGACCACACTTCAATTTGCGCCCGTCTCGTGATGAACGTGTCGCCGGTGTAATCGGTCGTAATCAACTTGCCATCGAACAACAGCAAGCACAGCACGCTCTCACCCTTGCCAGGGCTGGGTTTAGTCCAGACCAGATTAAACATGCCATTGAGCGCGAAAAGATGCAGAACGAGAAAGACATTGCCGCTGGGAGAGACCGGGCAACTGTCAGTGCGGCGGATTCACACAGTAAGGCACTGGTTGAATCAAGCAAGAATCGCGGGGATACCTCAATAGAGCGAGCCCGTCAAAATCAGATGTCTGCCTTCACGAAGATGTATCAATACGCGCAACAAATGGAAGATCAAGAAGGCATGGATACTGCCATGGAAAATATCAATCGCCTGAATGGTGAAGGCGCTCCATCATCGCCGGATCGTGCCGCTACTTCTCCTGTTGAACCGGCTCCTACTGCACGCCCAAAAAATCCTGAGCAGGCAATGGCTATTGCAAAACAGTCCGGTGCAAAATCATTTACGTTTGGCGGAAAAACGTATCAAGTAAAATGAGGTTAAGATGGCTTTGAATGACTCAGGCGTGAAGCATATTGACTTTGACGCGATGCCAGCCGCCGCGCCTTCTGATGCTGGTAGTCATATTGACTTTGATGCTGTTACGCAAACGTCTCCCAAGCCGGTAGACCACATAAACTTTGATGATAATGCCCCATCCCCTGAATCTTCCGCAGCCGGGGCCTTTGCTCGTGGGGTTGGATATAACATAGGGCCTGCAATCGTTGGGGCCGCTGGCGCGGTAGGTGGTGCCGTTGTAGGTGCCCCGGCGGGTCCCGCTGGCGTTATTGCTGGTGATGTTGGGGGTGCTATTGCAGGTACGGCACTGGGGGAAAAGATTCAGCGCACATTAGTTGGCGAGAAAACCGCCATGGAAATGGACGCGCAAGAAGCCGCAGACCGTGAAGCACACCCGATTGCGTCCGGTATAGGTTCGATGATTGGATCTGTTCCGCTGATGCTTACTGGCGGGGGCATCCCCACTGCAATAGCTCGTTCTGGATTAAAACGGGCGGGAACGGCAGTCACGAAAGAAGCCCTCGCGGTAGCTAAGTCCGAAGTCGAAAAGCGGGTATTGCCGAATATTGCGCGTTCGGCTGCTACTTTTGCAGGTATGTCTGGCGGGGAAGCGGCGGCAGAAAAGGTCAAGGGGGCACCTGGCACCGAAGATATCAGCATCGCTAACGAAGCCATCAAGGGGGCTGTAGGCGGCGCTGTCATGGGCGGTGCCGGGCAAGTTATTGGAAAATTTGTGCCACTTGCAAAAACCTACCTTGGAGGCATTGGCATACGCGCCCCGACGGATGCTATGATTTTGGCTGTTTCCAATGGATTATATGACCAAGCCGTCAATGGGAAACCATTTGACCCGGTGGAGACGTTTAAGCAGGGAGGCGAGAGTATTCCGGCCTTCATGCTGATGAACGCAGCCATGGGCCGCAGGGGAGGTATTGCCCCGAAAGTTGACGTGAAGCCGCCAGAGCCAAAACTATTACGTTCTGGCCGGTACGATATGCCTTCACTGAATAACATGAGCGAGGCACAAGTAATCACCTTGGCGCAAGAATATGGCATGGAGACGCACAATAAATCAGCCGCGCAACTCCGAAACGAATTATTCACTGGTCACAAAATTCAACTCGATAAGACGATCCAGGATGCCCCGGAAGTTGATGTTAGGAATCCACCATTTGAGAACCGTGTCATGGGGACGCGCAATCTTCTGCCTCAAAGGACGTTTATTGCTCCTGACCGCATGACGGATGTTCAAATTTACACCTTGGCGCAAGAGCATGGTTGGGACACATCAAATACCACAGCCCAAAAACTCCGTGAGAAGATGATGACTGGGCAAGAGTTTACCCCGGTAGAGAGCCGTGCTGATAGGCTGCTGAATGCACCTGAACCGGCCTCTGACGCCATCAATCGGGGGAAGCCTGATGTTGCGCATACTCGGTTGATTGAAGACTTGGAAGGTCACACAACCCGCGAATTAGGCATTTTGTATCATGCAGTTACCGGGAAGTCTCCTGAAGGCCTTAATCATCCCGAGTTAAAACAAGCATTACTTTCACAGTGGGGGCGCTCTTCTCAAGCAGAAGTCACGCCCCCCGATTCAATTTCTCGCCCTGACGCCGGTCCTGCACGCTCACAGGTCGGTCGCTCTACCGTTTCCCCGGCGCAGGGCGAGAATTCATTTCCTGAGCCCCCCACTGTCGCGCATCTAAAAGATCCGAATGCACCTGCTAAGGCAGGGGGGGCCATTTCTTCCACTCCCGCGCCAGCCAACAATTCCCCCTCTCAGGCAAAACCTGATGGCGCTTTGGCTGAGGCGCGGGACGTGGCGTTGAAGGCACATGAGGCGGCAACTTCTCCGCTTAATGGATTGCCTGAGCCCACCCAGGCGCAGAAGGATGCCGGGAACTATCCCAAGGGACATATCAAGGTTCATGGTCTCAATATTGCCATCGAGAATCCCGCTGGAAGCAAGCGCCGCCCGGAATGGAATCCGCTTGAGGATCATTACGGGTATATCAAGGGCACTATTGGCAAGGACAAAGATCACGTTGACGTGTTTGTGAACCGAGACAACCCGCAGAGCGATAAGGTATTTGTTGTAAATCAAGTTGATACAAAAACGGGGAAATTCGACGAGCACAAGGTTGTCATGGGTGCCAACTCTGCCGAGGAAGCCAAGGCAATCTACCAGCGGAACTATCAAGCCGGGTGGAGTGGTGGCGACAGTGTGGCCGAGATGACCGTTGACCAGTTCAAAAAGTGGGTGAAATCTCCCGCTACTGGTAAGCCTGCTGAAGTTAATCACACGGCGGAATCAAATAAATCTCTGGGAAAGCTTCGTTTTGAAAATGCTTCTAAGCGCTATGAGGCATCGAAGAAAACGTTTGAAGGTTTCCGCGAGTCTTTCAAAAATGGGGGATTGACCCCTGCCGGGATGAAGCGTGAGAACAAGATGTTCGCCAAGGAGCAGGAAATCTTTGACAAGGCTCAGAAGGAATATGCGAAGAGTCAGAGAACACCCCGGAAACCGATGAGTGATGAGACTCGCAAAAAGCTTTCTGATGCCTGGTGGGCTCGCAAACATAAAGAGGAATGGGATGAGGCAGAAGCTGAATCGCGGGAGATTGACGTGCGTATGGGCGAGATTGCCAAAGAGGGCAGTATCATTCCCACTGATTCGTATGTCACCTATTCCGGGGATAAGAACAATGGCGATTGGTCGGTTGTTGCTGTAGAAAAGCCGAATTCACTGAAGAACCTTAACCGGAATGGCCTTAATTATCAGATTCTCAATCACGAAACAGGTGATATACTAACTGTCAGCGGAAAAGAATTATCGCCACTTGAAGAAGTCGGAGGGAAACATGAGCTTGCCGGAGATCCATTGGAAAGCAAAAGCGGCGTTGTTGTCGGAGGTAAAACGCCTGAAAAGGGAAAAGGGCATGACGACACAGGACGCCCAGCGGGAAGCGGCGAAAATAGTTCAGGCTCAACTAAAGGCTCAACCGGCCTAAAGCCAAAGCAGGCCCAGCTTTTCGGAGAAGATGAAGGCGGTTTTACGCTTGCCGGTGAAAAAACTGCCGATGGTGAGCGCATTATCAGGGAGCGCGAGACAAAAGAGAAGGCCGCTGCCGACCTTGTAAAAGGCAATGGTACGCTGGATCTTGAGGGGAAGAAACTTTCCGAGCCCTCTACCAAGGTTGAAGATGTCAAACCATCAATTTCTCTGACGGAAGCTGCTAACCGTGGCACGCTTGAACCGCTTCCCCAGGGGCGCGGTACTCCGCTTCTTCGTATTGAAGCAACCAACGAGAAGGGCCAGAAGGCAACTGTCACCGCCAAGGATGCCGAAACGCTCAAGGATGGGGGGCCGTATAAGTCTATTCGGGTACTTGACACCAAGGGCAACGACGTGACAGCGAAGTATCCCTTAAAGGTTAAGGAAGTTCCGCCCCCATCTTCTGATGGCGCAAAAACAAAGTTCCGCGAAATCTTTTCTGATGCCCCGGCGCCGCTTCGCCGTGATGCTGACAAGTTGCTTCGCAGAATGCTTGGGCCGAATTACAGCCTGGACCAAGTTGATAGCCTCATGGCTGGTGGTGTCGAGCGACTTGGGCAATACTTCAATAAGGTTTTGACGGTATCAGGGAAAGGAGACCAGAACCGCACGTTTTTTCATGAAGCATGGCATGGCCTTCGTGATGTACTTAACCGTGAAGAAAACGAGAAAATTGACCGCATTGAGCCGGATCACGAAAAGCAGGCAGATGCGTTCATGGAATATGCGGCGAAGCATGGCGAGGGATTCACCGGGCATTTGAAGCGGTATTTTGACCGCGCATGGTTCAGACTCAAACAGCTTTTCGGGACGGCAAATGGTGCTGATGAGTTGAAGGCAATGCACGCAAAATTGCTTGATGGAGTCTATGCGGATAGGACGGTAGGGGAGACGACGGCGACAGAACCGGCATTTCGGACTCTCGACACGCTACGTGATGAAGTGAAGGATTTGCCTAAACGCGGGTTATCTCTTTCGGATTCAAAGAATAATCCGCTCGATCTCAGTAAAAAGATTTCTGACGCCAAGGATTCTGTTTTATCAGCCGTTGATGCCCTCAAAGCGGCAGGCCGTGTAACCCGCGAGGCCTTTATCGGTCTCCCCAAAGCCACCGACTGGCAAAAGGCTATTGGTGAATGGTCGTATCAACTACAAACCGCGAGCAGGTCTGCTCATGAATTTGCCAATGACATTCGCCGGGTACTGCCCGACCAACGCACATCGGAAGCAATCAGCAATTACATTGACGCTGGCGGCGACATGTCTGTTCTTAAACGTTCAGCGGTAGAGGCCCCGGAGCGGTACAAACGTGGATATCATGACGCAATGAAATTGACACCTGAGCAAAAGGTGTTTGCCGACAAGGTGAGTAAGTATTACGAGGAGCAGGGAAATACCGCCGTGCGCGAAGGCTGGATGAGTGATGTTATTGAAAACTACATCAACCGCACCTTTGAGAAGGATACTCCCTGGAAGAAGGGTGTCATGGCTGAAATCGGTGCTGGCAACATCGCTTCCGGGAAAGCCGGGTTCCTTAAAAAACGATTCAATCAGTATAATATTGATGCTGAAAAGGCCGGGGTCCGCACGGTGAAGGATGTCCGGCAACAACTGCTGGCTTATGACTGGGCGTTTGCAAAGACCATGGCGGACCGTGCTTTCGTGAAAAGCGCAATGGGAATGACTATGCCTGATGGCCGTCCACGCTTTGACGTGTCCGGTAGCGGGTCGCGGATTGTTGATGAGACCACGGGAGAACAGGACGCCACTCTTGTAAAGCCGTTCACCAAGCGGGCCGATAAAAACGATCCTGCCAATAATCGGGCCGACTATGTGGCTCTCGACCATCCTGCTTTCCGAAAATGGAAATGGGCATCTACGGATGGAGAAGGAAAGCCGGTAATTGTTCAAGGGCAAATGCTTGTGCATCCAGAGGCCTTGAAGGATGCAAAGGCTTTTCTTGGGAAATCTCAAATATCGCAAGTCCCCATTCTCAATACCGCTATGCGGATAAGCAGCACGATCAAACAGACCATGCTTGATTTATCAGGCTTCCATTTTGTTCAGATTGGTGTTCACGGTCTAGAACATCGCGTCAATCCGTTCAATCTTACCAAGATCAATATCACCAACCCGGAATCGACACAGGCAAAACTTGTCAAGGGCGGGCTGATGATCTCTGATACGCGGGGACACCAGCAATGGAGTGAAGGACTTTCCGGCGGTTCGGGTTCACTGTTCAGGCATTTGCCTATTGCCGGTGAATATCTGCAAAACTGGAATGATACGCTATTCAAAGAGTTCATTCCTCGCATGAAAATGACCATGGCCGAACATGCCGTTGAGCGAAATCGAAAGGTTTATGCCAAGGAAATGGCGAGCGGCAAAATGTCTGAGGACGCCCTTTACATGCTGACTGCCAATGAATCGAATGCGGCTTTCGGACACCTTAATTATGAAATGCTTGGACGGAGTAAAACAACTCAGGATTTATTGAGGCTCACGTTACTTGCTCCTGACTTCCTTGAAGCCCGTGGCCGATTTGCGGCGCAGGCACTTACGCAATATGGAAGTGAGCAGCGCGTGGCCCTCGCCCTGGGAGCGGCAACCCTGTATGTCGCGGCCAGAGTGTTGAATAAAACAATCAACGACGAGTATCACCTTGAGCCCGAGAACGCCTTTTCACTGGTAGTAAAGGGAAGGGCTTATAGCTTGCGCACAGTACAGGGCGACATAATGCACATGTTCACAGAGCCAGCAAACTTTGCATTCAACCGACTAAATCCTGTCTATGGCCGCACGACTATCGAGTTTTTGACGGGTCGTGACGCATTTGGGCGCAAGCGTGATGGGTTGCAACAGATTGGTGATTTGGCAAAGACCGCGACGCCAATTTCTCTGAGAAGTCAGCCAGAACAGAGATTGATTGAAAGCTTCATGAACGCCTTTGGATTCACAAATAAGCGGTATAGCGCGGTCAAAGATGTCTATAAAATGGCCGATGAATTCAGGAAAAAGCACAGTATTGCCGCTACGCCGGAAGTGATTTATGACCCCGATAATGATCCGCTCCACATGCTGAAAGTTTCGCTCTCGCTGGGTGATGACTCCATGGCCGTGGATGCCTATAGAAAGATCCTGTCTGACGGGACGAAAACCCGCCAACAGATTATCAAGTATTTCCAAGAATATCCGAATCGTGCATTTACTGGTAGTAGGTTGAATGACACCAAATTCCGCGCAAGTTTAAGCGAAGAGGAAAAGAAAATATACAGTGATGCCGTTGCGGAAAGACGGAATATGTCTCGAAACTTTTATAAGGTGATTCGACTTGCCAGCCAAACCAAAGCGATAAGCGAAAGGAATTGACGGGCAATGAATATTCGGAATATAAATTCACGCATGAATTTCCTGTTCATCGCGATTGTTCTTCTTGCGTTGTGCCCGATGGCGCATGGTCAAGGGAACGTCACCGTAGATCGTGATACGCTTCAAATCTTGTATCCAGCGGGGTTCGCCAAAAGCAATGACTTGGCTTCTGCCGTGCTCCTAGAAGCATACAAAAGTATGCTCTCTGATGAGATCCAGAGCAACGCCACTGACAGGGCATCCCTGACAAACATCACGGCTACCGGGGCAACTGTCACCATGTCGAATAGGACGGCCCACATTGTTGTCACTCCGTCAACCGGGTCCGCTGAGTATGTTTCCGCTGAGTTCCATGACCATGAAACGAACGCCAGCGCCCACGGGGGCACGGTTCTTTCACCGACGAACACGGCCTTGACGGGCTGGTCTCTGCGGTATTCGGAATCCGGGCGGCCCTACTATGCCCCGGTTCAGGCCAGCGACTTGATTATCAGCTACACCACGAACCTGGTATGGTCGGATGAACTGGACGGCGGGGACTTTGATTACGCAACCAATCAGGCAGCGGCATGGGGCGGACGATTGCCGACGAGGGATGAACTTGTCGCCATGGTGTTGACCTCCCCCGGCTGGAATCCCAATGTGGGTTATTACTGGTCTGGCACGATCACGACGCCCGGAAACGCCTACCTTGTTGACTATGCCAATGGGGACGTTTACGACGTGCCCACCATGGGGGAATATGACGTGCGGGCGGTCAAGGAGGTCATTACCTCCACCACGGCCCTTGACGCCTTCTCAAGCCACATAGGACAAACCACGGATGCCCACGGCGGCGTTATGCGTTCTGCCTCGAATCCCGGCGCGAACGGTCAGATCCTTTACATCAACACGGCCACCGGGCGGCCTTACTGGGGAACCCCGGCGATTGAGGGCGGGATTCAGTACCTATTGACCAGTGGCGTGGCCCGCGTGAATGGCCGGTACGTTACCACCAACTACACCGTAACGGTCTCCAATGGGACATGGGACGGCAGCACGGCCACCCTGACGCCCACGGGGATGATTACGGTTGTCTCGACGGTCCCTATTGCCCGCTGGGAATACTCTCACTCGACTCACATTGGCATGGGCCTGACTGACTTGATTGATACCTGGGCATGGGTGACGAACACGCACGGCCTGCTTTCCGCCGGTGATATCTATTCCGTGCGCTCGATTGGGAATGAGACGGCTGATATTCCAAGCATCGGCGAGGAAGGCCCGGTATCCATTTCCCTGAGCAATCTTGTGGTGTGGACATGGGGGGCCCCCGGTCTGTGCGGGACAACAAACTCGTTTGAGGGGACGCATGTCACGGTTGACGATCCCGCCGGGGAACTTGACCCCGTGAATCTGCGCACCATGCAGGAACGGATTGACGAAGTTTTCGGCAGCATGACGCCGAGCCGGTGGGCAGACTATGACGCCAACGGGGCCGGGAACAAGATTGACGGTGTGAACATGGGCGGGCGCCGGGTCTATTTGGACAATCAATGGTCGATGCTGGGCAGCGGAAACTATTTCGCCCTATCCTACAACGGCAAGGATATCCTCTATGTCTCCATGTCGAACCGGCTCCTTTCGATTGCCGGATTCACCCCCGGACCGCTCATGACTGTCCGGGTATCCACAAACACGGTCACGTCAAAGCCGTGGATCGAATACACAACCGACCTGACCGCCGGGAACTGGATCGAAATCACGAACGCAACGTCTACCTACCCGACCAAAACGAACGGGTCCTACGTCATGACCTTCAGTAGTGTCTGGCCAACGGCCTACTTCCGGGCGGTTCAGGCGAGCACAAACGTCAATGGTCTGGTTGTCACCGTCCCCCTGACAGTCCCGGCTATCACCCTCGGGGGAATCACTAAGACCTCGTGGCCGGTGGGAGAAAGGGGACCGGCGGGGAAAGATGGTACGAATACTCAGGTAACGGTGTTTGTGGGGGCGGCGAAAGGTGACCAGGGCGTGCCGGGATACACCCCGGTAAAAGGGGTAGATTATTGGGACGGAACTGTCGGCCGTGACGGTCGTGATGGACTCAGCGGCACCAATGGAGCGGCGGGCCGTGACGGGACTGATGGCCGTGACGGTCGTGATGGACTTCCTGGTCAGGATGGCGTTATTGGACGGGATGGTTTGCCCGGAATTTCCCCGACAATCAATATCGGGAATGTCACCACCGGCACCACCGCCGCCGTGACGAATACGGGCAACTCGACAAATGTTATCCTGGATATCGTCATACCGCCCGGTCCCCAAGGTCCGATTGGACCAGGTATGACGAATCTGCCCGCCGTATGGGATGCAGACTTGATCAGCACGAACGCCCTGTTCCAGAAGGTTGGAGGCCAGAACGTTACGCGCATTGACTCCAATGGAATCACCATGATCAAGGGCACGTTGCAAATGTACGAAGAGGACCTTTCCTGCAACGTCCGGTTATGGGGCGGAACCCGTCTGGCTCCCAGCCTGACCTTTCAGGGGCATACCAACGAGTGGGGACTTTATGACCGTGGGTATAACGGGCATACGATTGCCGGCTGGTCTGTGGCGGGGTCTGAAGTGGGCCTGTTATGGGATGGCGGAATCAAGCTGATGACCACGAACGCCGCGTTTGACGGTAAACACCTCGGAGACATCTCCGGCGCAACCGGATACCCGGAACCCCTCTTCAGAGCATGGAATACAAACATGAATTTCAGCGTGCTTACCCTATCGAATATGACCGTGACACCGGGAGGAATCGACGTAAAGGACACCCTGAGCACCACCCGCACACGCTTGGATACCACCGGAATGACCTACAAGAATGCTGGCGGGATCATCCGTTTAACCTCGGGTACTGAGGTTTATATCAAGGACGAATTAGGCCGCAACCGGACGATGCTGGATTTGAATGGCGTCACGACCTACGACGGCCCCAGCCAGATGCCGATTCTTGGGTTTGGATCATTAAGCCTTGACGCGGTTTCCTGCAAATTTACCGGGGGAAATTTGGTCTGGATGCTCAACTCCACTTATGGCCTACGCCTATGGGACCCTTACCAGACCGGCTTGCGGTTCGGGGTAAACTATCAGGGGATGCAGATTTACAACGCCTCAAGTCAGGCCGTATTCTCTGTCGATTCTGGCACGACGCCCCTGATCACAATGTGGAACACCGTCATCACCAACTCAGGAAACCTTACGTTTTACGGGGCAGTCGCTACAAACCTCCTGACGCTCACCGGTGCCAGTGGTGACATCAAGGCGCTGGGTCGGACGACGGTGGGCAATCTCAGCCTCACTAACAATGGGGCCGTGAGTTTCTACGCGACGGGAGGGGCATTGATGGCAACCATCACGGCTACCAATGGCGGCATTCAGGCATTCGGGCGCAACATCTTTTCGACCAACTGGCCGAGCGGTAACTCGACAAACCTCGGCATCGGGGGGCGTACCAACGTCTATCAGTTCCAGAGCGGCTACGTCACAAACATCATAATTTTATAAGGAGAAACTATGAAATACGCACTTCCAACACCGATTGCATCGAACTACAGCTATGAGGCTGTCCTGATTGAAAATGTCAAATATGACGGCACGCAGTACACCGCTGACGTGTTCGGAATCGTGGACGGTCAGCCTATTCCCCTGATCTTCAAGACCGCTGAGGGATTGATTCGCATTCCGCAATGTACGATCACGGATGAAGAAATCAATGCCGTGATGGCCGCCCATCCTGAAATCACCGTCCGACTTGATGCCGGTCTGGTCCGGGCGATGGAACGGTTGTACGAACTGATTGGAGCGCAGCCGAATGCGTAATCCGTTCAACTATTTCCGCAGGGGTACAGCCAAGGACAAAGACTTCCCGAGTGGGAATAAACTTTGCCTCTGTTTTCATGCTGTTCCTGCCGCCGAATGTCGGCAACTGCGGAAAATATCTGTGATGTTGGTTTTGATTTTCATTGTGGCCTATGCCGCCTTCAGTCAATGCCCCTCAGGACCGGAAGGCAAGCCGGGCGTCGATGGCATCGGGCCTGCATTACAGGTGCGCTCTGAAAAGCCCGTAGCCTACCGCATCCGGACCGAGGAAGCCATTACGGTACCGGCGGGCGTTACCCTTACGGAAGATGAACGAAAGGCCGTTGCTCGTCTCAATTCCCTGATGGAACGCTGGCCGCGAAAACTCTGGCTTTTTTCTAATAATGGACACCTCATGCTTGCCAAAATGGGTGATGACGGAAAACCCATGGGAGCCGGTAAATAATGCGTAAATGCTGGATAGTCATGATGCTGGTATTCGGGGGATGCGCCACCACTCCCCCGCCCTCTATCATTCCGGCACGCTTTCAGATTGGTGTTCCGCAAGCCAATGGCGAGAATGCCGTCATCATCCGGGGCGATGACCCGAACGGGAACGTGTACACCGTCCCGATTTTCGCCATTACGAACACCGCATGTATGGACACCAATAGCCCGGTAGGAATGGCGGCCTACAATGACATCAGCACCAATAAGTGGCCCTCCAAGCGGTTTCACCTGGAACTATCCCTTGATGGTGGATCGAACTGGAACCGGCGCATAGGTTACGGCGTCCAATTCGATGAAGCCCGTATCCATTGCGATTTCCAATGGAGCCCGCCCCAGGATTACAATCTGATGACAACCAATGCCATGATTCGTGCCACGACTCTGGACGGAGGCACATGGCCCGCCAGATCCCCGCGGAGACCTTACGACCTCCCCGACGGTGAATATCCCCATACTGATATATTCACGATTGGCGGGGCAGTCATGACCGCCCCCGCAGGAGGATCTATCCAGTGGCAGGGCAACGGGACGGTTATTACATGGCGACAACTGGGGGCTGGACCAGTCATGAATCTCTACTGGATGACACCGGACAGTTCAGGCGTTGATATGACTCATTGGATCACAACGATTAGCAACTGTGTGGACGGCGTTAATTCCAAGACCATCAGCCTCAACGTACCTGAGGCGGACGCCATGAGGCTGGTATTGATTTCAGTCTATGACCAACGGATACACGGGTATTCCGCAGTATTTACGGTGGACCCATGATGGACATAATGGAACTAGTCGAATGTATAAGTACCGACCGCGCCCCGGTCGTACAGCGCTTATGCTGGACTTGTTCCCGCCTGTTCTCTGTCCGGAATGGGTCCGACGATACGCGGGTATGCCCGGCATGTAAGCGGCGGAAAGAGCAGGGAAAGGACGCCATCACGACGCAACACGTCATCGGATCAAAAGGCATTACCTATCCCCTGGCGAAAATGCCGGCATCTGAGACCATCATTCCGGAAGATCGCAAGAAGATCAGAATGAATGATAATGGACCTAACAATCCGACTGTAAACCCCATCTTGCTTTATGCCGCTAATCAAGTGGTTATCACGCGAATGGACTGGTATTTCCTGAGATCAATGGTACCCGCCCGAGTTGATCTTGGCGTGTCTGTCGCAGATTTCAACCGGTGTGTTGTCATTAAAAACGGTAAAACGATCAAACTAACCAATCAAGAATTGAGAATGCTGGCCCTCCTTTGTGCGGATCTTGGCGCAGTAGTCCCGCTGATGATTCTTGATACCCAGGTGTCTCGCATAGCGGGGAGATCAATCGACACTTTCAAATCAATGCTGGGACGTAAGATCGGTATCAACATCAAACGAGTACACGGCATAGGCTTTTACCTCGAACCCACTACCGCCCATCGCCGGGCCATGAAAAGGAAGGCAGCATGAGCACCGTTGAACAGGAGAAGATCAAAGTTATGCGCGAACAGGTTCAGGGCTCCAAGGATCTTGGACAGGGCCATAAGGACGCACTCACTGACATGCTGATTGCTACCGGGCACGCGGCCAATGGTGCCCCGGATAAGATTCAGGCATTGACTGAGGCCATGGTGTCATTCGGAATTTGTATTGCCCGTGATGCCCTTCACCGTCCGAGTGACTTCAGGAGCATCCTGAATGACTCCCTCGAAACCCACACGAAGAATTGCCCGCTGGTGATTGCGAAGGAAAGCGGTGGGAATACCTGTGACGCCGGATTGACGGTCATTCAGGGGCATGGCGTCAAGGCGCAGGGGAAACCCTCTACCGTTCTGATTGTATCCGGCATGGCAACGGTGTCATGGCTGGCGTTTCTGGCCGCAAAAGTAGGAGGTGTGTTGTGAGTAGGAAATCAGGATTTTCGGACCCTATTACGCTGGCAATCGTCTACAGCCTGACGCTGGTTGTGGTGTCATGGTTCCACGGCTCGCGGTGTAACAACCTTAAAATCAACGGCGACAACAATACAGTCACGCAGTCCCTTTCTCCCCAGGGCGGCGACACAGTTTCAATTCCTCTCACCACGGCGGACGGCAAACGGGTGAGTGTACGTGTCCCGGCTGAGTCAGTGAGGATAGAACGATGAAGGCGCTGGCCCTTTTGTTTTTTGTCCTGACGCTCGTCAGTTCTTTCGCGGTGTTTGTCGGGGGAATGTCGAGCAATCCGGGGGCAGGTGACAGGTTCGCCCGGTCTGGATTGCTGGGGACGTGCATGTTTTGGACGGCGTTTGTGGTGTGTATAACGGTGGTAATAATCAGGAGTATAAAATAATGACTATCTGGCAGAGACTGAGTGACTTGATCGTGAAGGCGTTGGATGCGTATCAGAAAAGCAAGAAGAAGACTGAGCCCACCCCGGTTCCTACGCCGGTTCCGGTTCCGACGCCCCCCCCCGCGCCGGTGGTTGTCACGGGCGACTTGGAAGATCCCGCCGGATACACGGAGGCCAGTGTTTCCGCCAATGCCCACTATGAGGAGTGCCACATCGAGCCGTCTACCGGGCTTCTTATCCGGTACGCCGTGTATCGCCCGTCATGCCGGGGCTGGTGGATGTTATCTTCCCTGGGTGAAGGCCATGTCCGGCTTGAAGGCTCCAAGAGCAATGGGACCCTGATTGCCGAGAACTTCACGAAGAACGGGCAGAATATTGAGGTGCTTGGATTCGCAGATTACGAGATGCACAACGGGGATACCCCTGAGAACATCAGATTCATAACCAAGGGCAATAAGACACCTTACAACCACACGCGGCGGTACATCATTGCCGTATGCCACAAGGCCCCCAATGCTGGCCTGATTCTGTTCGGCTATTGCGTTATCGTAGCAGCCGTTGCGATCACGACCGCGCTTGGCGTTGGGCTCCACAAACAGAACAAATCCCGAACGCAATCCCCCCAAACCAATGCGATTGAAAGGATTGTCCAATGAAGCGCATGACAAACAATTCCCGTAATGGCCGCAGATTTAGCCCTGTTCCTTCTATCCCGGTTAAATTGGCCGTTTGGCTGGTTATTGGGATGGCCGTTGCGGGAACTCTTTCAGGTTGTAAGTCAACCTCTGTCAGTGATGACTGGCCCTATCAAGGGGCTCCTAAAGCTGGAACAAACGCAATTCCCGTACCGCACTGGTGAACAATATGAAAAATCAATGGTGGCAAAACAAAGAATGGAAGGGGATGAAGGCAATGTCCCCCCGCGCTCCCCGGCGAATGGAAGCAGAAGCTTTCGTGCCGTGTGTGCCGTTTACATGGGTGCCGTGGTGTGTCCCCTCTGAAAACCAGAACGGACCATCTTGCGCCGGGCACGCCCTGGGCAATTTCAAGGAAATCATGCTTCGCCGGTTTGTGGGTAAGGATACCTTGAAGACGTTCGACCAGATTGACGGTGACGCCATTTGGGCACGCGCCCGGAAGATGTTCTATGACGGGGACATGGACGGCGGGCTTTACATCCCGGAGGCGTTTCAGGCCGCGCTGGACTTGGGAGTATTCGCCCCCGGTTCCATGCTGATGACCATCTCCCGGAGTGAGGCCATGTATTCACCCCAGTTCGAGCGGACGCCCTTCATCGACGGGCGGGACGTGTCGGGCTGGGTCAATCACGGCACGAGCCCGGATAATGGACAGGTCTACGAGGGGCCGGGCGCTGATGGAACCGCCGGGCACGCAACGATTGACGCGTCCCGACTCACCCAGGGGAATTATAACTTCTGGCAGGATCAAAACTCATGGGGTCCAAAGTTCGCTTGGAACGGGTTATTCATCATGTCGGAAAGTTATGACAGCCTCACGGGTCTTGAAGACGCGAAGTATTACGTTCAGGAGCCCGAAGGCTGGGAACAGTGGGACGGGTGGAAGAAAATCATAACTCACTGATGAAAGGAACATTATGAAGCAGCTAATTGAATTCGTTTTGACGCAAATCAAGGGAAAAAAAGCCCGGTACATCGCCATGCTGGCGGCGGGCATTTTGCTGGGTTCCGGGATGGCGTCCCAGTACCCGGAGGAGAACGCCCGGTTTTGGGCGCAACCCCTTCCGGCCATTGTGCTGATTGTTTTTGCCGTTGTGAGCAGCAACAAGGCAACCAAAGAATGGAATGCCAAGGTGGAGAAGGCCCGGAATGAGGAGCCCCCGAAACAAAAATGATTCGTTGTGTCTCCATATTCGCGGTGATGCTGGCGCTCTTGACCGGGTGCCAGTCTCTACCGCGTCAAGAAGCCGTTCCGCGACCAGTTCCGACACCGGCGCAGGTTCAGCACGCAATGACCGCCTACAGGCAGGCCCACCCCTCCCGGTGCGAGGTATGCGGGAAGCCAGCGGCGGCGGACCGGGTTTTAGAGATCCATCATATTCACCCCCGAGAAGCATTCCCGGAGCAGGCGGCGAACCCGGATAACTTCATTCTGGTATGCCGGAATTGCCACATGTGGGTATGCCACCCCGGAGACTTTGGGAAGTATACCGACGACCTACGGGAATGGCTGAAGGACCGGAAGATCAAGGAGAACAAGCCGTGAAATCGTGGCAGAAATACCGCAAAGCGATTATAGGAACGCTTGGGGCGTTTGGTATTTGGCTGGCAGCCATCATGTCATTTCAGCCTGACGTGCCTCCCGCCAATCTTCCGCTGTGGAATTCTGGCATCAATGAGTGGACGCTGACGAACAACTGCAAAACCTCTGTAACCGTGTCCGGCGTGACCTACACGGTGACTATTAAAGAAGGGTTCAAAACTGACGGGGCGAGTATCCCTGAAGTGCTGGCGGCGCCGCTGGGCCTGACGCGTGACTCACCGGCAATCATCCGGGGGGCCTTGATTCATGACGCTATTTACGCCAGCGAATTACTCGACCGGCAGACGGCTGACTCAATCCTCTATGCCGCCTGTCTTAACGATGGAATGGCCCCGGAAAAGGCGCTTGCTGTCTGGAAGGCTGTTCGTGAATGGGGCTTCGTAGCGTGGGATCGGCATACGGATGAATCGGTATCGACTGCTCGTACGAAAGTTGAGGTCCACACAACATCTCGTACTCGATATTCCTCATCACGCTATCGGTGATTTTCTTGAATAAGCTGGGAGAGCAAATCAACATCCCATAGACCATGAAACACTGATCCTTTTCGACGTGCCTGAAATTCTCCTGTCGTTTTGTCCATTTGTCCCGTATTCGTTTCTTTTTGGATTTAGGGCGCCTGCATTGAACTCTGTCAATAACATGCAGGTTTTCCGACTTCATCAGCTTCAAATTATTAAACGGGTTGATTATGTTCA
The DNA here is from genome assembly GCA_037128595.1 of bacterium. NCBI lineage: Bacteria > bacterium. The sequence continues at coordinate 195,809 of JBAXWB010000002.1, read as the reverse complement.
TGCTCCCTTCGCCCGGTTGAATCCAAATAATACCCACAAGCCAACCAGAATCCACATGTTGGGATGTTCTCCGCCGCCGTGGGTCTCAATGTACGCGAGCCCGGAAACTAATCCGGTAAAACCTATGGCTTCTCCGACCGTAAACAAATCAATTAATTTCATTTTGCCCTATCAAGTAACAGTGTTTTGCAGTCTGTGCTTATATCAAACATCAACCCTTCGGAACCGATGACGCGGGCCAGTATGACCGGCAAACCACGCAAAAGGTCTTTTGGCATCTCCCTGAAATGAACGCAGTGAAGGACGTGCAGAACTTCGTAGTCTTTCCGGTCCGGTATCCCGCCGGTGATTTTGAGGATCTTGTCAATTGTGCAGATGCAGACATAGCCGTCCCGGATCATCTTTTCCAGTGCGGCCTGGCAAGCCATCTTCTGAATTTCATTCATGATTAAGCTTTGACACTTTCCCGCACCGCTTGCAGTACATTCGTGCGTAATCCCAAAATCCTTCAATACCATCGGACACCTGTTTCGTAGTGGGAGGGATGCCTTCCGCCGCCGCGCAAGTCCAGTCATGGAAGCGCCACACGTAACAGTTCCAGAATTTGGAGAACCATTTTTTCACGCCTTACTCCTTTGCCGTTTGTTCCATTCGATCATCAGACTGCTCAAAGCGTCCTGTGATTTGACCGTCAACTTATCTCCGCATATTCCACACTTGACCATGACATCGCCATCACGGCACTTCTGAAAGACATGGGGCCGAGAACCGCAGCACATATCGAAATCATCATTATGGATGGTGGTCATCCCCGCCCATCCTTAAGAACCGTCCACAACACTGAAACCGTAGCATCCATCGCCCACCATTGCTCAGAGTAGTACACCTCGCCTTTCATTCTGGCGCGTATCCTGACGATCTCTTTCAGCATTGCAACCTCAAGAGGAGCACGGTAGCGGATCATTGTAATCTGATCTTCATTCAGCGGACAAATTCGCAGAAGTAATGTTCTCTCCATCGGGACAGATCTTGGACACTCGCGGCAATACTTTAAGCTTCCAGCCTTATTGCAGATAAATATTTTCATTCCTTCACCTCTGGAACTACATTGCTTCTAACGCCTCTGTTATTTGGATCATCAAAATGGATTCTGATGAAATTACCTTGCCAGCCTTCGTATGGACATTTCCCGATATCAATCAGTCTCACAGGGAAAAGCATGGTCTGCTTTGTGTAGCCGCGCGCAAATCTCACATGGATAATTTCTGAACGCCTACTGTAAATTAGGCGCATCCATCGTTCGGACGGGGCGCGATATTCGACAAACTTACGCCCTTCTGCAATTTCATCGAACCAGTGATGGGTTAAAACAAGGTGCAGTCTCATGATTTCACCTCGTTACTTGGGAATCGGTCATGCAGGAATGACAGCAAGAATCCAAATCGCTCGTGCCACTTGTCTTTGTCGGGGCTTTCCCGGACTGGGCCATACGTTTCAACCATGAATGTCTTGGCGTGCTCGTAAATCTCATCGCGGGAATAACCGGATCTCACTGGGGAGTCAAAGGGATTGTCCGGTAGAAGCTCAAACTTATCCAATCGTTTGTCAATGCACGTCAGGCAGACATAGCCGCCCATTTCGTCGCGGCGTAAGGGTGTGTGCTTCCGTTCCCTGCAAACGGCGCATTCTGTTGCCTGGCTCGACGAGTAAGTCACGGCGTTGGGATTAAGTGGATGGTTCAATTCGCTCACGGCATCACCTTTAAGTCTTCTATGGCTTTTTGTTCTTGAAATTCTTTGGTGAGGTTTTTCCGAAGAATTAGCCACACGGATTCTGCACTCCGGGACAAGCAGGTATCCTTCATCAGCTTAGAAATATTGTGTTCTAAAATTCGTAGTTGATCCTCTTTTTCGCGAAGTTCTTTGAATCGGTAAAAACAATGTTCCGCCCACCGATCACTTCCCATAGGCATCCCGTCGTTTTCAAAAGCATCCAATAGTTTATCAAGAGTGGCGGGGTCTTTTAGGTAATTAATTCGGCATAAAGAGTTTGCTGTTGGTCCGCTCACTTTCTACCCCCTTCACCATCCGGCACCTTTGCGTATGAAACAGGGTTTTCCTCGTTATCTAATTTGATTGCCATTGCCAAAATCAATAATGCCTGTCGCACTCGCGGGCTCATTCCGCCGCCGAACATGGGCACACGATATCTGCATGATTGCATCATTGGCTGATAAGTTTGAACCCACGCATCGCCATCGCAACCAATGGAAACAGCGATTCCACTTCCTTCTGATGGTGGGCAATCATCCTGAGGGCGATAATAACGTCCATCACTTGAAAGCATTGGAGGCCACCACGGGGTTTCCAGAATGCGCACAACATCCTTTTCTTTAATATTGCCTGTTCTGATTTTCATTCTCTCAATTCTCCTTTAATTGAAACTCTCGAAATACCTGACAATCTCATTACCCACCCACTCGCCAACCGGCACAGAAACACCATTCCCTATCTGCCGATAGGCATCCCGGTCGGTGCCCGAGAAAGTGAAGCTGTCCGGCACTCCCTGCAACCTGGCATATTCACGCACGGTGTAAGGTCTGGCGCCGCCTGGGAACCGGGCATCAGCTACAAGGCGCGTAGATACGTCCTTGGCATAGTGGGCGACGCAGGTAGGGGCGAGGTCCCCTCTGGCCGGGTCGCTGATGATGGGCATGTCCCTGTAGACCCCGCCAAGGCGCTTGGCTACATAATCAGGAATATCCGGGCGTGGATCATCCTCAAGAATATCTCTCAGGGTGCATCTGACAGACGGGGAGGGCTCACGCCACGAGAAAGGCTTCCTGCTGCCAATAATAATCAGGCGATTCCGCTTCTGTGGTAGCCACATTTCAGACTTCACCGGGCAAACCACATGGACGTAGTATTCAGGTAATTTGGTCATGGACTCCATCACCACGGGGAACTTGCGCATTCCGGGGACGTTCTCCACGACATACATCTCTGGCTTCCTGATGGCAACATGCCGGAAGAAGTGCAAGAAAAGATCATCACCGGTCCGGGCGCCGTGAATATCGGCAATCGTGCTGTACTTCGTGCATGGGTAGGTGGCAACCATGACGTGACAATCCTTCTCGTTGCTCACCAACTTCTGAGTGATGTCTGTTTCCGATACTTCATGACTGAAATTGTGGCGGAGCGTCTCACAGCATTTAGCATCTATCTCGAAAGATTGCTGAACACGAACGCCTCCGCGCTCAAGGCCGCAGTCCATCAACCCGGCGCCTGAAAAATAGCTGTTGGCAAGGATGTTCATGATTTTGCCTGCCTATTCAACTCCTGAATGGATACCCCGGCCCGACGCATCAATTCCATGCGCCACCAGTAAGGACCGGCGCCGTCAGTACGCACCGGGAATTCGCCATTGACGCCCAAGGCCCACATGATTGCCTTGCGGAATTCCTTCTCGCGTTTTTGGGATTTATGGAGCGCATCAATAATGGTTCCAAGACGCTCACGCTTGTCGGTATTACAGCAAAAGTCAGACTCCTGTTGGGTGAGTCGCACCGCTTCTTTCAGATTCACTTCACCACCTCAATCCGTTTCCCGCAGTATGGGCAGAATGTGTGCTTGTTCTCTGATGGACCGGCTTCACTGAACAGATGGCGATTACCGCAGCCGGTATCCCACGAATAGGTATCATCCTCGGTCCATTGGCATTTCTGTTCAGGAGCTAGTTTATCCATAGCCTGCAAGGTTTCATGCGAGAATAAAGAAGGGTCCCCGTCACTTGGATCTCCCGACCAGTTGATGATTTCCGAAAATCCACGGCGGGCGATTTCAACCTGCTTTACCGCGATAGTCAGTTCCGCCTCAAGTTCCTTCACGTTTGGACAGTTTCTTATGTCACTCATGATTTCTTATTCCTTCGCTCAAGCCACCAGTATGGTGATTTACATTTACCGCAACGGCCTTCTTTGCCGGGGGTGGGTTCTTTCTTCGGGGTAAACCAGTTACCGCACCGTTTGCATCGAAATTGTTTGATGAGGCGTGTTTCCATTTGCGTGGGAAGCTACACCAAAGGTGCATAAACCGTCAAGCATACTTTAGTATGCTTCCAACTTTTCGATTGAACCGCCTGATTTGTTGGGGGAAATCAGATTTTAGGGATAATTTTCAACACCCACTTGCGAATGGGCTCAATGTCGGGATGACTGTAGACCGCCGTAACTCCCGGCATCAGTTCCTTTTGCCCAGGGAGAGAGTGATTTGTCAGATAGGCACGGATCTGCAAGGGGCACCCGGCTTCGTCCAGCATGGATGCAAAGGTATGCCTGAACGAGTGGAAGCTGGCGTGGCCTTCCTCATTATCCAACACCTTCACGCCCTCCTTGGCAAATAACTCTGAGACTTTCTCGGAAATCTTGGCGGCATCAGCATTGTATTTTTCTGCAATGGTGGGCATCACATACCCTGTGCCCTTGTGACTGAGCAATTCGGATAGTTGTTTCGACATGGGGATAAGCACAAGTTTATTTTTGCGCTTCTTGGTCTTGGCCGGGGTGAAGCCTATGATTTTGTCTTTAACGTTGACCTGATCCCAATCCAATGTGGCGCAGTCAATCAGCCGTTGGCCGGTGGCAAATCCTAGAAGCACAAGCGTTTTGTATTCGCCCTCAGCCGCCTCGTAGAGCCTTTTGCATTCTGCCAGTGTCAACCTACGGTATCCAACCTGAGTGTGGTCCATGGTCGAATGCAGGCCGCGCCACGGGTTCTTTTCATCGGGGAGCAGGACATTCCATATCATTTCCAGCAATCCGACATGTTTATCCACGGTCTCCGCATTGAGCTTTGGCTTTTCCTGCTTCTCAAGATCGTCGATATAGAGTTCACATATCCGGGGGGTGAGGTCCCGCATGGTCTTGACCGTGCCAGGGCTCCAGTTGGCAAAGCGGGTAAATTGCTGCTTATACCCCTTCAAGGTCTTTTCGCTGGTTGCCTTCTTCCGGTATTTCGATTCCTTGAATTTATCGAAGGCATCCTTAATGAGGATCATGCCGCCGCCGCTTTGAAGTTTCTGTAACTTGCGGATCTTGCTTTCGTTGGATTCAATCAGGCGTTGGAGATATTTTTCCTCATCAGTAATAAACATCAGGTCGGCTTTTTTATCAGCCCATCGTTGTCTTGCCTTTTCTAAGTCGGTTGTATTGAGGCAATCGACATAGCGGCGCCGGTTGATGTCATATTGAATGTAGAATTTTCCCTCTAACGGGTCCTCGGGCTTGAGCCGGATTTGCTTTTTCCCAAGATATTTTCTTTTGAAGAGATGCCCTTTGATTTCATCTTTCATGGATCACCTCCATTTTAGTACGCTTCCTAGTATGCTTTGAAGCCTTCTTTTGTATGCGAGACCTACAGAGAATATCATTTATGAGATTTTTGTCTATATTCACTTCATTCAATGTTTTCAGTATCCAAACCCTTATTTTTCTGATATTTTGCGTTCTTACTCAGGGGCCTTAGGCTGATTTGTAATCAGCAGGTCATCGGTTCAAGTCCGATAGCTGGCTCCAGTAAAAACGCTGTAAACATTAGGTTTTATTGGTTTTTACTGGAGCCTTTGGCGGAAATCCCCCCTTTGGTCCTGGTGGCATTTCTTTTGCTCCGCCTAAAGAAGTGCTGGATTTTTGGCCTGCTTTCTCTATTCTGCCGGACTTGTGATTTTGTGATTCACCCCTTTATTTGGATAGGAGATATGCATATGAGCGAAAAAACCATGGAATTTAAAACCGAACTTTCGCAACTGCTGCATCTGATTACGCATTCGCTGTATTCCCACCGGGAGGTGTTCCTCCGCGAACTGATCAGCAATGCCTGCGATGCCATCGATAAGATCCGGTTTGAAGCGCTGACCGACACCAGTCTGCTCGATGGGGACAGCGACTGGAAGATCTCGATAGCGGTGGATAAAGAGGCGAAAACGCTGACGGTTTCCGACAACGGGATCGGGATGGATGAAGCCTCGCTGATCCGGAATCTGGGCACCATTGCGCATTCGGGAACCAAAGCGTTTCTGGCGCAACTCAAGGAGTCCGGGGCCAAGGAGAATCCGGAACTGATCGGTCAGTTCGGGGTCGGGTTTTATTCCTCGTTCATGGTGGCGGATCGCGTCACGGTTGAATCCCGCATGCACGGCGCCCCGGCGGTCTGCTGGGCCTCCGCCGGAACGGGCTCGTTCACGGTCGCCGAAGGAACCCGTGAAAAACGCGGCACGATGGTGACGCTGCATCTCAAGGATGACGCGGCGGAATATCTCGAAGAGTTCCGGATTCGTGCGCTGGTCAAGAAATTCTCAGACTTTGTGGAGCATCCGGTGGTGATGGGTGAGGAAACCATCAACACCCGCAAAGCGATCTGGCTGCGCTCAAAGAGTGATGTCACGGCGGAAGAATACAGCGAGTTTTACAAGCATATCTCGCACGACTTCACTGCCCCGGCGGAAGTGATCCATTATAACGCCGAAGGCGCCATTGAGTTCAAGGCACTGCTTTTTATTCCTGAGAAAAAGCCGTTCGACATGATGATGACCAATGACCAAAAGGCGCGCCTGAATCTTTATGTTCAGCGGGTCTTTATCAGCAACGAATTTGAAAACCTGCTGCCGCCCTACCTGCGCTTTGTGAAAGGCGTCGTGGATGCCGCCGACCTGCCGCTGAACGTGTCGCGCGAAATACTCCAGGAAAACCCGCGCTTGGATAAAATCCGCCGGAATCTGGTCTCGCGGATTCTTAAAACGTTAGGCGACATGAAGGCGCAGCGCTATGACAAGTATCTCAATTTCTATTCCGAGTTCGGGCCCATGCTGAAAGAGGGACTGCAGAACGACTTTGAAAACCGCGAAAAAATTGCTGATTTGCTGCTGTTTGAATCGACCGCCACTGAAGCCGGTAAAATGCGTTCGCTGGCCGACTATGTCGGAAACATGAAAGAAGAACAAAAAGAGATCATCTATCTCGCGGCTGAACATCGCGGCATTGCTGAAAATTCACCCTTTCTGGAAGGCTTCAAGGCGGGCGGACAGGAAGTCCTCTTCATGCTTGATCCGATCGACGAATTCGTGATGCCGCAACTCGGCGAATACAAAGGTAAAAAGTTTAAAGCGGCCAATAAGGGTGAGCTGGGTGATGCCGATGCCCTGAAGGACGAAAAGAAAAAGTTTGAAGGCTTTCTCGGGTTTGTCGGCGAAAAGCTGGCTGGCGTGAAAGAGGTTCGCATCTCCTCCCGGTTGAAGGAAAGTCCGGCCTGTCTGGTCGGCGACGAGTACAGCATGAGCCCGCACATTGAAGCCATGATGCGCCGCATGGGACAGCCGGTGCCTCAAACGGAGCGCGTGCTGGAGCTCAATCCGGCCCATCCGGTGGTGATTGCGGTGCAGGCCATGTATGAAGCCGACAAGGAAAACCCGAAGCTGGGTGAAAGTGTCGAATTGCTGCGCGACCTGGCGCATGTGGCCGAAGGGTCTAAAGTCGACAATCCGGCCGTTTTTGCGGCCCGCATTGCCGCCTTGATGTCCCGCGACCTGGGTGCAGCCGGCGCATAAATAGTTGGATTTGATATTACACAAGGTTGATATTCAAGGTTTAGCTGTAGAAAGGGCAACGGTATGGCAAGCAAAACACGGGTAGCGGGGGCGGTCTTATCCGCCATGTTGATATTCGGGGGGGTGAGTACCCAGGCTGCGATGGATATGTTCCTCAAGATGGACGATCTTCACGGGGAATCACTGGATGCGGTGCATACCAATGAAATCGATGTACTTGCCTGGTCCTGGGGGATGAGCAATTCGGGCACCATGCATACTGGTGGCGGGGGGGGCGGCGGCAAGGTGAGCGTGCAGGACCTGTCGCTCACCAAGTATGTGGACAAGTCAAGTTCGGTGCTGTTTAACTACGTGTGCTCAGGGAAACAGTTTGCTGAAGTGAAGTTGACGATACGCACGGGCGGAGGCCCCGCGCCAGTTGAGTTTCTGATAATTACCATGACGGATGTGATTGTCACCAGCCTCTCGACGGGCGGGTCCGGAGGGGAAGACCGCTTGACGGAAAACATCACACTGAATTTTTCTGCCTTTAAAGTCTCTTACCAGCCGCGGAAGCCCGACGGCACGCCTGACGGTGGCCGGCTGGAATTAGGTTGGGATATTGCCGCTAATGTGAAGATGTAACGGGGAGCGGGATGCGGAAAACCTTGCCAGCAGATTGTTCCAGGCGCAGGTGGGTAACTCTTGCCGTTTGCTGGGCGTGGGGAGTGGCGATGTGCCTTGCGGCCCTGCCGGCTCATGCCGCCAATGAGGTTTTCCTGAAAATCCCGCAGGTGTCCGGGGAAAGCCAGAGCCCGTTGCACCTGGGGGAAATCGACGTCCTCGCCTGGTCCTGGGGCGGGAACTTTGTCCTTTCCACGAACCTTGCCGGCCGTGTGGGGCGCGTCAGTATGCAGGAACTATCCCTCACCAAGTATCTGGACAAGTCAAGTCCGGTGCTGATAGGGCGGGTCTGCATGGGGATGTCTTTTGGCAGCGCGAGCCTGATGGTCCGGAACGCGGCGAGCACCGGTGAGTTTTATCGTGTTACGCTGACCAACGTCATTGTCGAGAGTTATTCGACAGGTGGTTGGGGGGGCCAGGATCGAATGACTGAGAATATCGCGCTCGGATATAAGGCCTTCAAAATTGACTATATCTGCTACCCGCCCGGCGGCTTATACAGCCAGCGCAGGAGCTGTTCCTTCGATCTTGTGAGCACCAATGGCGGCGCCTTGGTCGATCAGCCGGAAAGGCTCGCGCCCTTTGTGGCCACGCTCACCTGCCAGGCGGGTTCGGCACAGGCGCACATGGCCTGGCACTGCATCCCTGGTCGGCAGTATCAGGTTTTGTTCACGGACGATCTGAATCATTCGTTTTCCCCATTGGCCACTTATCCCGCTGGCGCCACGGAAGTGATGTCCATCACCGTTCCGGCGTCCTTGGCCAAGGGATTTTTCAAGGTTATTGAATTAACCGAGTAGGGTTGAGAGTCGCGAGTTGAAAGTTGCGAGTTACGGGTTGCGTCTATTAAGGGCGCATCACACTCAATGGAGGGCGCTGCTCTGTCAGCGCCGGGCCCACGTCCTTGTCCTGCGGATGCGACGGAGCGCATCCCTCCACTGTAAGAACAAGAGGGTGTCAAGGTATGGTGGAAGAGAGCGTAAGTCCGTCAGTTGAAAGGGATAACTTCCCCAAGCCCCTCCACGTCGTCTCCGTTCGTGAGTTGGTAGAGTTTGTCTGGCGGCGTGGTGACCTGGGCGGGGGACAGCTTTTTGTCGGGCCCCGGCGGGCCCTCGCCGGCATCCGGGGACACCAGAAAATCCAACGCTCCCGCCCTTCGGGGTATCAGACGGAAATCCCCGTCGAATGGCCGGTTGAAACGGAGGAGTTTACGTTGCTGATCCGGGGCCGCATCGATGGCCTATTCCACGGGCCGGGAGAGGTCTGGCTTGAAGAGATCAAAACCATTCAGGGAGCCGGGGCGCCTTCGCCTGATCCGCTGCATTGGGCGCAGGCCAAAATTTACGGGTTCAGCTATGCCCGGGCGCAGGGGCTTCCTGAGCTCGCCATCCGTTTGACTTATCTGGAGCTGGAGACCGGGAAGATTACTGAGTTTCAACAGGTATTTTCCCTGGCCGAGCTCTCCGCCTGCGTTGAGGATACCTTGGCGGTCTATCTGGATTGGCTCAAGGAACGTCATGCCTGGTGCCGAACACGGGATGCCTCCATTCGCGCCTTGCGCTTTCCTTATCCTGCTTACCGGAGGGGACAACGTGAACTCGTGGAGGCGGCCGAAGGCGTGCTGGATGACGGGGGCCGACTGTTCCTGGCGGCACCAACGGGGATTGGCAAGACCATCTCCGTACTGTTTCCGGCCATTAAAGCATTGGGTGCAGGATCATTGGAACGGATCTTCTACCTCACGGCTCGTACGGTTGGTCGGTTGACCGCCGAAACGGCTTGCGTAGACCTGCGCTCGACGGGCTTGAAACTGCGGGCGGTGACATTGACGGCCAAGGAGAAGGTGTGTCCCCAGGGGGATGCGCTGTGTGATGCAGTAGTGTGTCCCCTGGCGGCCGGGTATTTCGACCGTAACAAAGACGCCATGCGGGAGGCGTTAGGGCACGAAGCGATGACACGGGCGGTGATTGAAGAGGTGGCGAGGAAACACCAGGTCTGCCCCTTTGAACTCTCGCTGGATGTGTCGGTTTGGTGTGATGCGGTCATTTGCGATTACAATTATGTCTTTGATCCCAAGGTCTATTTGCGCCGTCATTTTGCCGAGGGGGGCGGGTCCAACGGATTCCTGGTGGATGAGGCCCATAATCTGGTGGATCGGGCACGGGAAATGTTTTCTGCCGATCTGGATTATCGCGAGAGCGAGGCGGTCAGGCGAGCCCTGGGGCGCAATGCACCCCGTGTCGCCAAGGTGCTCGTCAAGTTGAATGCGGAATTACAGAAACTGGGCGCCCCGGGGCGGGCGGGGCCGGTCATGGAGGCTTCTGATCCGACCCTGGAGCTCGATCTGTTCCCGCTTGAGGTGAGGCCCGCCCCTGAGGGCGCTGGCGGGGTTCGCGCGAGTCGTGAGTTGCCCAGGGGCCTGGTTGAAATAGTGGAAACCGCCCTTGAGGAGATGGAGAACTGGTTGTCGAAAAATCAGCCGTCCAGTTTCCGCGAGGCGTTGCTGGCCCTGTATTTCCGTTTATATGGGTTCCGGCGCACGGCCGAATATTACGATGAACGGTTCGTGACGCTCTACAACAGCCACGCCACCCGGACGGTCAGGTTGTTTTGCATGGATCCCTCGTTCCTGCTCCGGGAGGCGCTGAACCGTGGCAAGGCCGCCATCTTTTTCTCCGCCACGCTGGCGCCTTTGGAATATTTCCGCATGCTCTTGGGGGGCGAGCCAGGTGATCCGGTTTTGCAATTGTCATCCCCATTCCCGCCCGAGAACCTGGCGGTGCTGATTCAGGATCGGATTCAGACCCATTTCAAAGGGCGAGCCGCGTCGCTGCATGAGGTAGTTGAGGCGATTGGGAGCCTGGTGCTGGAGCGCCGCGGGAACTACCTCGTCTATTTTCCGTCCTATCAATATCTCAATGATGTCCTGCAACTGTTTACCGGGAAGTATCCCTCCGTGGCGGTTCTTGTTCAACGGCCGGGGATGACGGAGGCGCAGCGGGGTGATTATCTGGATGCCTTTTCAATCGAGCATGGAGAAACCCTGGTGGGCTTTGCCATCCTGGGCGGAATCTTCGGGGAAGGGATTGACCTGGTCGGGGAGCGGCTGATCGGGGCGGTGATTGTCGGGGTGGGCCTTCCGCAGTTGTCGATGGAACGGGATTTGATTCGTGCCTATTTCCAGGAACGGGAGATGGATGGGTTTGGGTTTGCGTATACATTCCCCGGCATGAACCGTGTGCTGCAGGCCATCGGGCGGGTCATTCGCTCGGAAACCGACCGGGGGGTGGTGTTGTTGATTGATGCCCGGTTTGGTGAGTTACGCTATCGCCGTTTATTCCCGCCCTGGTGGAGATTTCTCCGCGTCCGCAATATCGGCGCCTTGAGCCATGCGGTGGATGCGTTCTGGCAGGGGTGATGCATGTAAATCACGGTGCCGCAAGCTTTGGCCAAGCCGATGGTGTACCTGTAACAATCGTCGACTCCCTTAGGTCATCTCGTGTATAATTCTCCTGGGAAAGGAAGAAAAGATAGGGATGTGGAAAAGGAGGTGACATCATGAAAAGTCTCTTCAAATTATGTGCGTCGGCCCTTTGTTTGATGGCCTTTTCCCCAATTGGTGCTCAAACGGATGTTGAGGAAGAAGGTGTGGCCGCGGCGCCGGACCAGTCGATTCCGGAAACGCCGGTCGTTCTGGCCGGTCAGACAATTCAGGGCCGGGTTTTAGATGTGATGAGCGGGGAAACGTTCACCATGAATACCCCGGACAACCAGGTCATTGAAGTATGGTTGGCTGAAATCGCCGCTCCCGCCTATGGCCAGAGGCATTGGGCCGCCTCCACCCAGGCGCTGGCTGACAAGATCATCGGCAATGAGGTAACCATACTCGCGATCAGCCAGCGGGACCTCGAAAAGGGAAGCATGCAACTCATTTCCCAGGTTTACCTGGGGGACCGGTGGATCAACCGGGAAATGGTGGCGGAGGGGATGGCTTGGCATTCCCCTGAATATTTGCAGTCCGATGAATTGTCAGCCGCCGAATATCAGGCGAAAGAGATGCAGTTGGGTATCTGGGCGGAGTAGCCGCCTGAAACGCATTTCAAGCCTCTGCCGGTGGGATGCGGACCAGGGTGCTGAACAGGCCCATCAGTACGGCAATACCGGCTGTGGCCAGGAACACCGAGGAGTGACCGTAACGAATCCACATCAGACCGCCCAGGGCGGGGATGGACATCGATACCAGATGGTTGATCGAGATCCCGAGTGAGAGGGTCGGGGCCAGATGGTCCCTCCGCAGCACGATCTTGGACAGGTAGGTGTCGCGGGCCATGTTGACGCCGAATAACAGGTTATCGCCCACGAAGCAGGCATAGAGCAGGCCCAGGGCGGCGGTCGGGTTCGGCAGGTGATGGGCGAATCCATAGCCGAGACAGACCAGCAGGATCAGAACGGAGTCCACCAGCAGGACCGCACGTTCGCCAAACCGGTCAATGGCGCGGCCGAGTGCCGGCTGAAAGAATACGCCGAGAACGGCGGCGGCTATCCAGAGCTGGGCAAAGATCCAGGCCGGCTGATGGAAAATGCGGATCAGGACCCACGGGCCGAAGGTGATGAATACCTGCTTGCGGGCACCGAACAGGAACGCCAGCACGTAGTAGAGCCAGTAATGCCGGTTCCAGATGAATTTCGGGCGCTGTAGGTGCGCGTTGGGGAGCCGCATGGCAAACAAGAACCCCGAGGCGGCGATCGTGACCAGTCCGCCCAGCACGAAGATCAGCCGGTAACTGGCATTCAGCCAGCGCATGGTCACCCACACAATCAGGCAACCGATGATACTGGCGGCGATGGAGGTGGAGGCGATCTGGCCGAGCCGCCGCCCCCGTTCCGCGGAGGTGGTCAGTTCCATGGAGATGGAGGAGCGGACGGGCATCATCAGGTGGGCGCCGGTACTCCAGATGGTCAGGAATATCAACATCCCGGCCCAGTGGGGCCCGATGAAGGCCAGCCCTAGCAGGCCAATCCCGATCCCCAGGGCCGAAAACCCGGCAATGCGGGTCTCGGCCAGGAAGAACAGCAGCCCGGCAAATAACGCGGTCAGGAAGCCCGGCAATTCGCGCGGAAACTCGAGGATTCCCCGGGCATCGGCCCCGAGGTTGAAGGTGTCGCTGACGTAGTTGTTGAAAGTGGTTTCCATCATGCCACCACTGACGCCCAGCAACGCCATGCCGGCCAGGAACAGAATCAGGTTCCGTTCCATTCCGCGACACCGGGTTTTGAGGGAAGTAAGCATGTTGAAATACTGAAGCGTCATTCCCCGGTGGTCGCAGGGCGATCTCCAAACTTGGCTCCCCAGCCAGAAGTCCCCGGCCGGTAATAGAGGGTTGCGGGGGACCCATCAAATACATGCGAACCCAACTGGGGCGCGTTCCCGTTGAAATGGACTTCCTTCAGGTTTTTACATCCCAGAAACGCATCGGATTGGAGGGTGGTGACCGTGCCGGGGATCGTGATGTGGGTCAGGTGGATGCAATATTGGAACAGTCCGCACCGGATGATGGTGAGGTTTTTGGGGATCATGAGGTTGGTCAGACTGGTGCAATACGAGAACGTACTGTCCCCGATATGGGTGACGCTATCGGGGAGTGTCACGGTGGCCAGACTGGAGCAGCACGCGAAGGCCAGGTCCTCGATGCGGGTAACGCCGGGGGGGATCACCATGCTGGTCAGGCCGGTGCAGGACCGAAAGGCATTGTTCCCGATGCTGGTGACGCCATTGGAGAGCGTCACGTTGGCCAATTTGTTGCAGGAAAAGAAGGCGTTATCCCCGATGCGGGTGACGGGCAGGGAATTGATGGTGCCGGGGATGATTACGGCGCCACCGAGGCCGGTGTAGCCGGTGATGGTGATGGTCCTGTTGTTGGTTGTGTAGGTGTAATCCTGATTGACCGTCCGAACCTGAGGCGGCTCATGCACCGTCGCGTGAATGCGGCCTTTGGCAGTCACCGCCGTGGGGGTTGCCAGCAAAAAGACGGCCGCGCCTCCCCACGCCATTCCGATCAGAAAACGTTTATTCAAAAGTTGTGCCTTCATGGGGTTATGGTGCGCGAGGGAATCCGAACCGTCAAGTGTGGTGTTGAACCGGCCTCAGCGCTTGAGCGAGAGAAGAAGGACACCCCCGGCGACCATGGCAATGCCCGCCCATTCGCGCAGCATGGGCCGCTCCCCGAGAAACGCAAACGCGAAGATGGCGACGAGTACCAGGCTCAGTTTGTCGACGGGGGCCACCTGCGAGGCTTCCCCGAGCTGGAGGGCCCGGAAGTAACACACCCAGGACGCGCCCGTTGCCAGACCGGACAGACCGAGGAACAGCCAGGTTTTAGAGGGGAGTGACAACGGATTGCTCCATTTTCCTGCATACCAGACGAAAGCGGAAAGGACGACGAGGATGATGCCCGTCCGAATCAGCGTGGCCAGATCGGAATCGACGCCCTTGATGCCGATCTTCGCGAAGATGGCAGTGAGTGCCGCGAAGACGGCGGATAAAATGGCCCAATGAAACCAACTTGTCGTTGTGATCATACCAGTGTGGAGCGATGTTCCTGTATGGACTGCCGAAGTTGTACCACAATCCGACGCTGTTGGCGGCCGCCAACTGAGTCACTTGCTTTCACGGTTTTGTTCGATTTTGCCATAAGTGAGCAATGATTAACACCGATTGCCACTGATATCAAGCCATAGGATAATACTGAAGGCTGACGACGACGAGGGGAAAGGAGTCGGAGCGATGAATGTACTCCTTGGGATGAACGGGTATGGGACGCCAGTGAATCTTAATCGTAATCCACCAGCGTTTCTAGGAGGGGCGGGTGCTGAAGGGAAAAATTATGATTATGATTACGATTATGATTAAGTTATAAATCTGGACTTCATTTTTTCGGGTTGAATCGGGTAAGTGGTTACATAACAAATAGGAGATACTGATGATGAGTTTTCAAAAAGGGTTGTCGTTGGCTATGTCTGCTGTGGTCGGGTTGTCCGTAGGGACCTGTTCTGCCCAGGAATTGATCGTCAAGAATGGCGCGAAAATCGCTTTCTTGGGGGATTCCATCACCCAGTTTGGCGGGAATAATCCCGGGGGTTACGTTAATCTGGTCATCAAGGGGTTGGAAGCGAATGGCCTGAAAGTGTCGCCCATCAAGGCCGGTATCAGCGGTCATAAATCCGACGATATGCTGGCCCGCGTTGATCGCGATGTCATTGAGAAGAAGCCCGACCTCATGACCCTGAGCTGTGGGGTGAATGACGTCTGGCATGGTGCCAGGGGCGTCGTGCTCGACCAGTACAAGACGAATATCACCGCCATTGTGGACAAGGCCCAGGCTGCAAAAATACAGGTCGTCATCCTGACCTCCACCCTGATCAAGGCCCCGGACAGTGTTGAAAGCGTGAAGCTGGACGCCTACAATGACTTCCTGCGGTCACTGGCCAAGGAGCGGAACCTTCCGTTGGCGGATCTGAGCGCCGACATGAAGGCGATCATCAAGGAAAAAGGGGCAAAAGCCGGTCTTACTACCGATGGGGTGCATATGGCCATCAATGGCGATATGATGATGGCCACGGGCGTGCTGCGCGCCTTGGGTCTGAATCCGAGTCAGATTGAAAAAGCCAATGAAGCATGGCTCGACATTCCTGACACCTGCGCTGTCACCGCCAAGTTCACCCTCAGACAATACGGCAAGTTGAGTGAGAAGGCTGGCAATGGTCAGTCAGTTGACATTTATGTAAAAGAGCAGTTGTCAAAGCTCGGCGAAGTTTCGGCGAAATAAAGAGCACGGATATTTGTTAGCGGTTATTCGTTATTGCTAAGGAAAAGAAGGAATCATATGGACAAGCTCAACATTGAATTGTGCCCGGAAACTGGGATCTGTTCCATCATCAAGAACGACGGGACCAAGGTGGATCTCATGCCGGATGAGGTCAAGAACCTGCGGGTGGCATTGACGGATCCCAATGCCGCCAGGGAAGTGATCGCGGAAGCGGATGCCGGGTTTGCGGCCTCACTAGCCGCGGATGAACTCAAGCAGTTGGCCGCCCGGCTGAAATAATAATAAATTGAATCACGCATGCTGCCTGTGCCATTCGTAGGCTGATTAAAGGGTGATCTGCAAAATGCGAGGGTAATTTGGGCGGGGACGTGATAGATGGCATTGTCAATTTCCCGAAGAAAGATCGATATGATAGGCCCATTCCCTTGTCTGTGATCTTAGGGCATCCTCTCAAATCCAGAGCATCCAGCGTAATCATGGATGTCAGATTGCTCAGGCCAATATTTCATCTCCATTCCATTGAACCTATTCTACACATTCGTTATGGAGTTCGCAGTTAAGCTGAGCAGGAGAATCTGAAACGCGAAATCAGGTAGTGATTCAAAGATATCCCATCTGAATTGAGGAGCCCCATCTCTGAGTCGGGCGGGGGGTTCCAATAGGGTGCAATCCCTCCCCATTGATGAGAAATGTTGTTTACACCATCATGCGTCAGGCTAGACTCGCCCTTTGAAGGACTGGACGAACGCCTTGCACGATCTCAAGGAGGCCCAGACCCTCTCACCTACTTGGGAGAAGGACTTCACGGGCCCGTACATCAAGACCATTGAGGGGATACTCACGGAACAGAAGAAACAGTCCCAGTCACGGCAGACAGACTAGATCTTTACCCCGGCTGACAGGTAAGCCTTTGTCTGGGCGGTGACGATGAGTAGGGGGCTGGCTCCTCTGGAGATCCAATATTGACAGGCTGTCAAAATCATCAAAATCCAGCAATTCCCTCGGGCTCCTTGGTTGCCTTTTATCTCCTGAATACCTTCTTGGCTATCGCCCACGGCAAGCCAATCAAAAATATCCAGTTTCCAATGTCGATTAAGGGAATGACCACCACCCATCCTTTTGGCTCATAGGGGTAGAGCGGATATGCAAGGCCTGTAAGAATGAAGGAAACCAGAGGGACGGTGGAATGATGTTTGGCGATCCCCCTCTTTTTGTTGAGGCTGCTGACAATGATACAGCCCCAGTTCATGGCGGAGATATACAGTGCCATCAGCATCAGGATTATTGCTGCGATTAAACGGGTCGTCATCATAATTGTCTCCTGTATTTCCCTGCCGGATGGCCCGATGCCAGAATCTGCCAATTGATACGCTTCCTGGATTCTTTTGTCTATCGGCAGAACCCTGTTATTCAATGTGAGGAAAATATAAGAAAGTCAGAAGTGACGTCGAGCAAACTCGCGTCCTGACCCGGTTTTGAGGTAGGCCTCAAAAGCGGCGGCTTTCTCTCGACTATCGAAGGCATGACAAGATTCAATTTTCCAGGGGCGGAATTTTGCTGTATGGGGGCATCCGCCCTCATTGTGCTTTTGAAGGCGAGCCTGCAAATCGTCAGTCAAGCCGGTATAGATTTGATCTGGATGGGTACAACTTCTCAGACGATAGACATAATGGAACTCATTCATGTCGGCAAGTGCGGAGGCGGTAGTCTCGCAGCATCATTTAATCGAGATATTCAGGGGCTTGCCAGCCGTAGTCTCGCAGCATCATTTAATCAAGAGTCCACCTTCGCCCTGAAATACAGGGTCTCCGGCGGACAACCTACGCTCTTCGCTGCGCTGCGAGCGAAGGTTGGTGGAGGCGGGGAGAATCGAACTCCCGTCCGCATTAGAGTCACCACAGCTTCTACGCGCGTATCCGATCAATAAATCTCATTATAACGGCTGCCGATCGTCAGGCCACCATCATAACCAGCATCCACGTTAAGTTTCGCCCAGAGGCCCGGTTGCCCAACTTCCAGACTAACCTGCTGTAGTCGCCTCACTCCGCCTAGCAGGTGTTGGCGGCGAGACGTCGCAGTCAGTTAAGCCGCGAGAGCGTACTCTGTGTTCGCTTTTATGTTTTTTCCGGAGATGATTAACGAGGCCAACCGGAGTCCTCGGCGCGCCACTGAGGCTTCAACCAACACGTCGAAACCAGTCGCCCCCATGGGATTTCCAATTCGTTATGATAGCATGAATGGCACGGGATGAAAGGGAAATCAATGTTATCGCGGAGGAAAAGCGATTAAGATTATGATTACGATCAAGATTACGAGGGAGGAAGTGGTCGTTGACCAGGCCCTGTACGCTCATGCATGCGGGCCATCTGGCTCCTCTCCAAACTCCCTCTTCCTGGAGGGGCGGGCGGAGCGTTTGTAGTAATCGACTTAGACGAGAATATATTGGGTTTGAAGGGTTACTGATACTATGAAACCGATTTTTACACACGCGCCACACACACGGGGGAAACTTTAACCTTTTTTATGGTTCAACGGTAGCCTTTCAGGCTGGCTGCGTGTGTGTTGTGTGTGTGATTGTGTGTGTGAATTGACCCCGAGTTTCACCGTTTTCCGTTTGGTTACGCAAAATCAGGTGATATTGATTTTAGTCAATGGAATCAGGGTATTTCGATTAAAAAAAATGGTCGGGGCGGCGGGATTTGAACCCACGACTTTCAGCGCCCAAGGCTGACGCGCTACCAGGCTGCGCTACACCCCGACAATAAAATCAAGGCCCGGAAGCTACCATGATGCGTGTGTTCATACAAGCACTGTTAGATCAGGATCTCAACCAGCTGCAGGTCGAAGGTGAGGTCCTTGCCGGCCAGAGGATGGTTTCCATCGAGGGTGATGGTCGTTTCGGTTTCCGCGACCACATTGACGGTGATCATGCCTTGCGGGGTTTTAAGCTGAACGCGCTGGCCGGGCTTGAGCGCCAGGTGGGCGGGGATCTCGGTTTTCGGGAGTTCCACCACCATTCCCTCTTGATAGGGCCCATAGGCGTCAACGGCTGGGATGTTGACGGTCCGTGTTTCGTTGATGGCCATGCCGGTGACGCCGCTGTCAAAACCGGCAATGACCTGGCCGCTGCCGAGCGTGAAGGTGAGCGGGTCCCCGTTGATGGACGAATCAAAAACTGTCCCGTCATTGAGTTTGCCCGTGTAATGAACCTTAACCTGTTGTCCCGCTTTAGCCTGTGTCATGGTTTTCTCCCTTAATTATTAGGGTGGATAACCTAGCAGAAAATCCCAAATGGGGAATAGGGAATCTTCAACAAAATCATGTGGAATGATTAAAATAGCTTATTTACATGCAATAAATGAGGCACTATGATCGTTATACATGTTAATGAGCCCAGTCATCAAGGCCGTGCGATCCTGTTCTGCACTGAGATCCCGCTCAGGGCAGGCCATGGTCGAGTATGTGGTGATCGCCGGAACGCTGTTGGCCGCAATGACGATTTTCTATCTCTTTCAAGAGACGTTTAAGGAGTTTGGGACGAGAGTGTTGAATCTGATAGGGTCTGAATATCCATAGGAGAAGGGTGCTAATATGAAGAATAACCGTAAAAGTGGGCAGGGCATGGTTGAGTATATCATCATTGTGGCGGTCATCGCCCTGGCGGCCATCGCCATCTTTGGCATCTTCGGCGACACCATCCGTGAGAAAATGGGCGGGGCCGTGAAGGAATTGGGTGGCACGGGCACCGACTCCACGACTACGTCTCAAGACTACATGAAAAGCCTGAAGTAGGCCTTTCCCAGGTCGGAGGTCTAACGTGAACGCACTCCCCAGGAGGCGGGCTTGCTCGCGTGATAAACGCGGGCAGGCCCTGATTGAGTCGTGCATGGTGATTGCTATCATTTGCCTTATTTTCTTCGGCATCTTTCAGATCTCCCAGCTCTTTGCCGCCCAGGAAGTATTGGATTATGCCGCCGGGCGCGGCGCGCGTGCCATCACGGTGGGCTTTAACCGGTTCATGGTGGAAAAGACGGTCCGGGTGGGCGCGATTGCCAACGCCGGACGACTGGTCAATCCTGCCTATCAGGGTGGGCCTGCGGTGGAACACGCTCTGGAGGCGGCCCGCATTCCGCTCTATCTGGCCGCTGACAATCACGGGCAGCTGGGGGCGATCCTGGACTATGAGCGGTGGGATACGATCAGTTTTGGATCGGCTTCTTCCATGGGGGATGGCACCTTCCGTTTCAGCGTGGGCCAGGAGGTGCCGCTGACCAACAACCCATTCTCGCGGGCGATTACCGCCGATAGCTCGATCGATCTGAGCGGCGAAAACTATCTGGATGAACATTACACCCTCTATATGGATGACGCCGGATGGTGAGCTCATTCCATAGCTCTCGTAAGTCGCGCTCCGGACAGGCCATGATCTTCATCATCATGATTGTCGTGATCCTGACGTCGTTTGCCCTCTGGAATTTCGACCTGCATAAGGTCGTCTACATCAAGAATATCAGTCAGAATGCCGGGGATTCGTCCGCCCTGGCGGGAGCGCGCTGGCAGGCGATCACCCTGAACCTGATCGGCGATCTCAACGTCATGCAGGCGGTCGCCCTGACCCGGGGGGAGACCAATGAAGCGGCGGCGATCAATGAGCTTCAGGCGCGCCTCTGTTATGTGGGGCCCATAGTCGGGCTGGTGGCGGCGCAGCAGGCGGCGAAGAATAACGGGATTTTCAACAATGAGGCCTATGCCGCCCGTCTGCGCAAGCATGCTGAGGAGGTTCTGGACTACCGGGCGTTAGGCGGGGATGGGCGCATGATGTTCACCGAGCCCTATTCCAATGCCTGGACGGAATATTCCGCGATGATCGAGTCGGTCGCGGAGGGCGGAGTGGCCGTGGGTCCGGATAATGCCCGCCTCTATACGGACTATTCCGGGGAGCATTATCTGCTCATGCCGGAGTTTTATGATGCGGTCGCCGGGACGGACTGGTGCTGGTTTTTCCATAACGCCCACGATCTCCTGAACAGTTATGTCGATTATCACTCCTGGCCGGCCTTGCCTGAAATTATCCTCAATCCCAACCCGGTTAACTCTGAATATTTCGGACTTGGGCTGCGGATTCAGTCCCTGATCGGGGATGCCCGCGGGCTGACGCAATTAAATCAGGCGCGGGAGGATCGGGGCTTGTCCACCCAGTTGATCGGGACCAACGTCGAAACCCAGGTGACGCACTGGTATTGTTTTGACGCCGGAGTCTGGGGGCCCTGGGATTCCATTTCGCCGGGAGGCGAAAACTCCTTTCCCGCCGCCGGTCCGGTGAAACCGCAATATGACTATGCGGGCGCGGATGCCGCGACCCGTGTGCTCGCGGAGTCGCCCCGGTTGACGCCCGGTGCGGGCAACAACAAGATCTCCTGGACGGCGGCGGCCAAACCGTTCGGGTATCTGACGGTAAATGGAGTGGCGGTCCCTCCGAATGACTACGGATTGGTATTGCCGGCTTTCCGGGATGTGAGATTGATTCCCATCGATGCCTCGTCGGCGCCGGCCGGGGGGGCATTCAATCTCGACTGGCGGGATCATATTGAAATGCATTTGCCGGGATATACGGACGATTCAGGGTTTTATCATCCCGGCTATATGGCGGCCGGCGAAACGGTGGACGGCTGCTGGTATTGCCTGCAATTGGTGGTGTGGGAAAATCCGGTGTTCCGCCAGACGGGCATTGACTGGTTGCGGGATAATAGTGATTCCTGTCAGCTCCATGGCCGGTCGGGTGGGCCGGGTGGCGGTAGCCGGAGGGGACACTGATGCATCAAAAATCAGGTCAGGCCGTAGTTGAGCTCGTGGCCGCCTTGGTGGTCATTCTCGTGCTGGTTGCCGGAACGATCCAGATCTGCTCCATGGGCGTCAGTCATTCCAAACTCATGACGACGGCGCGCCAGGAGGCTGGACGGAAGGCTCTGCAGGATGCCTCCTCCTTTTCCGGCCCGAAGTTTATTGCGGAGTGTACGCCGGGCGCTGATAACATTGCGTTTTCACGGGACGATGATGTGACGCCCGGCAACGTGGCGCTGTTGAGTATCGGGATTGTGGACTATGCTCATCCCGACGAACTCAATCAACGTCGCCTGGATAACCCTGTCTCGGCCCTCGCGAACAGCTCGTACCCGCAGGAACTGTTCGGGCTGGTGGATGGGGAAGCCAAAGTCAGTGTTCCGCTCATGCCGATTGTCCGGGAGCTGCTCTATGGGAGCGATTCGGTGGAACTGCAGGGCAAGGCCTGGATGACCTGGACAAAGGGGATCTATTGAACCACGCCCGCACACGATTCGTCTTTCTGGTATTGGCGGGGTGTCTCGCCGCCACGCTCCTCCATGCCCGGGTCTTCTCCTCGGGTCGCCTGGATTTGCTTAATCCGGCCACCTTTGGCCGGCTGATTTACAAAACCATCATGGAAATCAACGGGGGGAAGGCAGAGGTCAATGTAGTGGCCTGTGCCGAGGGCCCGGCGGTGGTGGAGGCCGCCCTGGCGGCTCACCGCGATCCGACGCTGCGGGTGGTCGCCCTGAGCGCGGGCGACGATACGCCGGCCTTGCTGGTCACGGTGGTGCAGTCTCCTTCTGAAAAAGATGCGTCCCGGCCGTCGCAGGCGCGCCATGGGCTCTCCGATGTCCCGGTTCCCGCGGATGGCGTCGTGCTCGGGACAATGAGAAGTGTGGATACCCGCACCACGTTTGAGAGGCTCAGCTCCCGGCAGGGGGTGGTGGAGGTGACACGATTTTTCGAGCGGGGGATGGGGCAGGCCGGGTGGTCGAAGCTGGTGGGGGCGGATGAGGGAAGTGGCTTTTTGTTTTATATCAAGGGGGCGGATCTGTGCGCGGTGCTGGTGACCCCCCAAGAATCCAATGGCGAAACAGGCATAACCCTGCTACATAAGCAGGGTGCCGTCAATTGAGCGACAGGAGAAGACCTTCATGAAGCAACGCATGGTGTTGATAATATCGGTTGTGGTGGGCTTACTGGCATTTGGGATGACGCAACGTTATTTCCATGTCCGGATGGCGGACCTGGAAAAAGAGCGGGCGGAATTGATTTCCAGTGAAAAACGGGTGGACGTGATTGCGGCCGGTCGCGATCTCCCCGCCGGCACCGTTCTGATCAAAAAGGACCTGCTAGCCAAAAGTATCCCCGGGCGCGAAGTGACCAAGAACACCGTGCTGGTGGCGGATCAGGAGCGGGTGTTCGGTAAAAAGCTCAAATACAGCATGGATAAGACCGAGACCATGATGTGGTCATATGTCGACGTCCCGTTCCGGCCCGGCTCGGGGTTGGCCCCGGTGATTTCCAAGGGGATGCGGGCCATTTCGATTTCGATCAGCGGGGCGGCCGGGGTCAGCGGATTGGCTCAGCCCAATGACCGTGTGGATGTGATGGGCTCCTTTACCTTTCCCTCCCGCAAGGATCCCGAGAAAACCGAATGGGTCACCTTGACGATCCTGCAGGATGTTTCCATTCTGGCGACCGGGCAGACCCTGGGTAAGTCGGAAGTGGGTGACCGGAACCGGGTGGCGGCCGGCTACAGTACGGTCACGGTTGAGGTCACGCCGCGTGAGGCGGAACTGCTCGTCTTTGTCGAGAATATGCGGGGGCATCTGACGTTGTCGCTGCGCAACCCGGAAGATGTGAGCTTTGAGAAAAACCTGCCGGAGGTCAACTTCAGCATGCTGGAAGAGGAAATGCCCATCCTGAACACCTATCGTCAGCAGATCATCCGGCATAAAGGCGTCCAGTAGTCCTCATGTATCTTGAAATCCAAAATCCTGATGGAAGCCGCAAGCTCATGGAGCTTTCCCCGGGCCTCTATTCAATGGGGTCCGACGAGGAGAACAAGATTGTGCTGAAGGGGACCGGCGTGTCCGGCCGGCATGTCATTCTCAGCCTGCGCGGGGGCTCCTGCTGGGTTGAAGACCTCACGTCCGGGGACACGCTGATTGATGGCGCCCTGGTGCATGGCCGTGCGGAGGTCATTGAAGGACAAGTGCTGCAGCTGGGCTCGATCGGGCTGAAGTTCAGTTCCACACGACCGGCCCCCCCTGCGCCCAAGGCGCCGCCCGCCGCGGCTCCGCCACCGCCCGTTGTGGTGCCCGCCGTTTCGCCTCCTGTCAAGGCGCCCCCCAAGCCGGTATCCCCGCCTGTGGTGGCTTCCGGTGCAGACCGCGATGAGCGGCTGATTGCCAAGCGGCAGGCCGTTAAGCAGCAAATTCACAAAGAGCTGTTGGAACGGATGGATATTAAACGTCTGACGGCCACCCATATTGATGAAACCGAGCTTCACCGGCGGGTGCTCGAGACGGTGGAAGGGATCGTCAAGGATGTAGCCCAACGCCTGCCGGCCGATATTTCCGCCCCGTCGCTGATCAAGGAAGTGTACGATGAGGCCGTCGGACTGGGGGCGATTGAAGATCTGCTCGCCGATCCCGATATCACGGAAATCATGGTCAATGGCCCACAGCATATTTATGTGGAGCGCCGCGGGCGCATTGAACTGACGGACCGGACGTTCCTGGATGAGAAAACGGTATTAGCCGTGATTGAGCGGATTGTGTCCCCGCTGGGACGGCGTATTGATGAGAGCCAGCCTTATGTGGATGCCCGGTTGCGGGATGGCTCCCGTGTGAATGCCATCATTCATCCCCTGTCGCTGATCGGGCCCTGCCTGACCATCCGTAAATTCTCCAAGATTCCCATGACGTCCGATGATCTGGTCAGGTATGGAACCTGGACCCCTGAAGTGCGTGACTTCCTAAAGGCCTGTATTGAGGCCCGCAAGAACATCATTGTGGCCGGAGGCACCGGTTCGGGAAAAACTACCCTCCTGAATGTATTGAGCAGCTTTCTGCCGGCGCATGAACGGATCCTGACGATTGAGGATGCGGCGGAACTTCAACTTAAGCAGACGCATGTCGTCTCGCTCGAATCTCGTCCCCCGAATATCGAGGGCAAGGGAGCGGTCACCATCCGGGACCTTGTGCGGAATGCCTTGCGGATGAGGCCGGACCGGATTGTGGTCGGGGAGTGCCGTGGCGGCGAAGCGCTGGATATGTTGCAGGCGATGAACACCGGGCATGACGGCTCGTTGACGACGATTCACGCCAATACTCCCCGGGATGTGATTTCGCGTATGGAAACCCTGGTGCTGATGTCCGGGATGGATCTCCCCATCCGCGCCATCCGGGAACAGATCACCTCCGCCGTGGACCTGATTGTCCATGAATCGCGGATGAGTGATGGGACGCGCAAGGTGGTCAATGTAACGGAGGTGGTCGGGAGTGAAGGGGAGCGCACCACCATGCAGGATATTTTTGTCTTTGAGCAGACGGGGCTGGGCGCCGAGGGGAAAGTCCTCGGCCAGATTGTTCCCACCGGGGCCATTCCCACCTTTCTGGATGATTTGAAAGCGCGGGGGGTGACGGTGGACCTGGCGATATTTGACAGGAACCGGCGCGGCTAGCGGCGGAACGAAACGACATGGATTCACTCTACATATTGTGGTTGGTGCCCGGGTTATACCTGCTCTGTCTGGGCGGGTTGACGTACTTCATCCTCGATTCATTTCATTCGGCGGCGGCCGATTATGCCGCGGCCTACTCCGAGAACACCTCCCGCCAGATGGAGGACATGTTCCTGTTCATTCCGCCGCGCCGCATTTTAGAGTTGGCGGCGGCCTCTGCGGCCGTCTGTTTTTTACTCGGATTCCTTCTGTTCGGGGGTGTTGATGGCCAGGCCTTTCTCATCGGAGTAGGGGTGGGGGGGCTGATGGCGGCCGTGGGGTGGACGATTCCCAAGCGGGTGCTGGCGGTGCTGAAACAGCGCCGTCTGGAGCGCTTCAACCTGCAGTTGGTGGATAGTCTGATCAATATGAGTAACGCCCTGAAGGCCGGTTTCAGTTTGCAGCAGGCGATCGAACTGGTGGTGAAGGAAGGCCAGAACCCGATTTCCCAGGAATTCGGAATGTATCTTCATCAGATGCGGGTGGGGCTGCCCATGGAAGAAGCCCTGGCGAGTCTGCAGAAGCGGGTGGGCAGTGCTGACCTGGCCCTGATGGTCTCGGCCTTCGAAACGGCGCGTCAGACGGGCGGTAACCTGACCGAGGTGTTTGAGAAAATTGCCCACACCATCCGGGAGCGATTGAGGATCGAGCTTCGGATCAAGACCCTCACCGCGCAGGGCCGGCTTCAGGGGGTCATTGTCGGGGCCATGCCGCTGTTGCTGGGGGTCGCCATGTTTTTTCTCGATCCGGTCATGATGTTGGCGTTCCTGCACTCGGGAATCGGGTTGGCCATGCTGGCGGCCGTGATCATATTGGAGCTACTGGGTGCCCTGTTGATCCGCAAGATCATCAAGATTGATGTCTGATTATGTCTACCTTCATTGAATATGGATTAGGTCTGATGTGGGCGGTGTTCGCCGGGTTGGGGACCTGGCAATGTGCCCAGGTGCTCCGGCAAGTCACGTATGTGACGCTGGCCGATGGGCGCCAGCAGGAGCGGCGGATTCCGTTCACCTTCCGGCTGCTGTTTCCGCTCGCTCCGAATCTGGTCCCGCTCTTCCGGCGTCCGTCGTTTGAGAAAGCCAATGCGGACGTGTCTCATAAACTGGTGGCCGCGGGGTTTGGCGGGATGCTGACGCCTGAGGAGTTCTCCGCCATGAAAGTGCTGCTGCCGGGCATTCTGGGGGTATTGTTGTCAGCCCTGGTGCTGGCATTGATCGCCCTGGTTCCCGGGCGGGTGGGCGTATCGCTCCACAATCACGGCATCTCGTTTGTCATCATCATCTTGCTGGGATTTTATGCCTATCCCGGGCTCTGGCTCCGGTCAGTGCTGGCGGACCGGCAGAGCCGGATTCAGAAATCACTGCCGTTTGTGATGGATCTGTTGACGCTTTCCGTTGAGGCCGGGTTGGATTTCATGAGCGCCATGCAGCGGATCGTCTCCAAGGGCAAGGTGGATGCCCTTGAGGAGGAATTTCTCCGGGTGTTAAGGGAGATTCAGCTCGGGAAGACACGGCGTAATGCGCTCCGCGACATGTCGGAACGGGTGGATCAGAAGGATTTGCGGTCGGTATTGAATTCACTGGTTCAGGCGGATGAACTGGGAGTGGGGATTGCCTCGATCCTGCGGATTCAGTCGGATCAGATCCGGCAGCGGCGGTTTGAGCGCGCCGAGAAGCTGGCCAATGAAGCGCCGGTGAAGATGCTGTTCCCGCTGATTGCCTTCATTTTTCCGGCGGTCTTCCTGGTGCTGTTGGGCCCCATTGTTCTTCAGATTTTCAGGCAGATGTAGCGGGAGAGAGTTGACACCGGTGCCGGGTGGGCGTAATTTGAATTTTTCATAACTCTATGGGTACGGACATACATTTACTAGTTACGGATGGGCCGGATAAAGGCCGGGAGATCCACGTGCCTCGGGAGGGCGTCCGCATCGGGCGTTCCTCACGGAACGATATCTCCATTGCGGATGAGGCGATGTCCCGGTTCCAGTGCCGGTTTTTCATTATGGCGGGCGATGGACTCTGGGTGTCCGACCTGGGGAGTGCGAACGGGACGATGGTGAATGGCAAGCTGGTCCAGGAACAGCGGCTCCATGTCCAGGATGAAATTCTGGCGGGGGATACCCGTATCCGGGTCGTCAATGACGGGGCGCGCGCGGCCCAACCCGAAAGCAATGTGATTATGCCGGCGTCCCTCAGGACGGCTGAGGCTTCCGTGGATCTTGGCCTCCGTAAAGACGGCGTGACGCGTGGGCCTGCCGCCCCGAATGCCATGCGCCGGAACCTGCTGTGGCTGGTGGCCATCATGGCGGTCCTTGTGCTGGTGGTCTGGCTTCAGAAACCGCTGATGGCCCTGTTGTCGCCCCCGCCGCCTCCGCCGGTTCAGCCTCAGGTTGACTTACCGGTCCTGGAATTGAAGTTTGAGCGGGTGGAGGGCTCGGCCTCCAATATTTTCAGGTATGCCCTGGAATTGAAGAAAGACTCCCTTTTGGTGCAGGTGGACGATCTGCAGAATGACCGGCATGTGAGGCGTGATAAAAAGGTGACGCCTGAGCTTCAGAAGGATCTGGCGCGCTCCATTGAGGCGGCGGGGGTATTGGATTTGCGGGAGGATTACAGCGGGCTGGAGCCGGGCCTGTATAACCTGAGCGACCTCTCGGTGACCATCGGGGCGGTGACGCGCCGCATCCGGGTGATGAATCAGGCGGAGCCTGAGATTTTCGCGACCACCCGCGGCATGATTGAGGAATTCGGGAAGAATGAATTGGGGCTGGCGGCCCTGGCGGTGGATCCGGCCACCTTGATCGAGAAGGCCAATGCGGCGTTGTTGCAGGGGAAGAAAATGGGGGATGAACGCGAAGTGCGTAATGAGAATTTATACAACGCCATCCGGGCCTACAAGGAATGTGAATGGTATCTGGAAACCATTCAGCCCAAACCCGCGTTCCTGGCGGAGGCGACGACCGCCAAGGCGGAGTGTACCCGCGAACTTCAGCGCCGTTTTGATGACCTGTGGTTTCTGGCCGAGCGCTCGGTTAAATTGCGGGAATGGAAGGAAGCCGACCGGCAGTTGAAAATCATCTGCGAGATGATCCCGGATCGTTCCGATGAACGGAACCGGACCGCCAGCCAAAATCTGGTGGAAGTAGAGCGGCACCTGACAACGGAAAAATAGTATGGCAAACCTGATCACCAGAACCCTTTTGTGCGTATTGGCCGTGCTCGTGACTCTTCCCGGCCGGGCTCAGGACGTGGGCGCACGCATTTCGGTGTCCACCACGCCCGATCAAGCGACGGTCCTATGTGATGGCGTGGCCCGGGGGATCTCACCCGTGGCGGTCTCCGGTCTGCTGGCGGGGCCCCATCTGATCTCGGTCGAGAAGACCGGTTATCTCCCGGCTCAACGGACGGTCACGGTGTCGGCGCAGGGTAAATCCCTGGTGGACATCAAACTGGAGCAACCTACCGGCCTGGTCCTGCTCCGCTCCACGCCCACGGGGGCCGATATCGAGATCAATGGAGCGCATCGCGGGACGACCCCGCTTTTACTGACCGACCTGCCCCTGGGCAAATATCGCCTGAAGGCGACGTCGCTGGGGTATCTCAGCAGGGATGTGGAGTTTGAGGTGGAGTCCCGTTCGCCCCAATTGGTGCAGGTCTCCTTGACATCGGATTCAGCGGTGCTGACGGTGCGGACCGAGCCGCCGGGTGCGTCGGTTAAAGTCAACGGGTTGTCCAAAGGCGTCACCCCCTGCACGTTGGATCGCCTTCCCGCAGGCGAGAATGAGTTGGCTGTTTCCCTTCCGGGCTATGTGGCTTATCGCTCCAAGATCAAACTTCTGGCCAATGAGGAGGAGAGTCTGGACATCCCCTTGAAACCTGAGCCGGGGGTGTTGTCGGTGATTTCCATTCCCTCCGGTGCCAAACTCTATATCGATGAGAAACTGGCCGGGCAGACGCCGTTGACGCTGGATTCAATGGAGGCGGGGAGTCATGTTATCCGGGCCGAACTGGATGGGTATGCGACGGTGACCCGGCCGGTGGATTTGAAGCAGGGTGAAAAGAAAGTGGAAGAACTGCAGCTGGAGCGGAATGTGGGAACGATTGAGGTCCTGGCCAAGCCGGAGGGGGTCAAGGTCTTTGTCGACGGGGCGGAACAGGGCGTGGTGATGCTCTCCCAGGATAATCCGGTTCCCCGGTTCACCCATGAATTGGCGGTCGGGTCGCATACGGTATCCCTCCGCTTGAAAACCTATGGGACGGTGGATCGCCGGGTGACGGTGGAGAAGGGGAAGACCATCACCCTGAAGGAAATTCTCAAACGGGTGTTCAATGTGGATACCCGGATCACCCTGCGCAATGGGGATGTGTTGATGGGCATTCTGGGGGAGAAGTTGCCGGATGGCGGCATCAAGCTGGAAACCCAGATCGGGATCTACAAGACGATCGAGGCCGTCGACATCGCCACGATCGAAGCCGTTAAGAATTGAGGGGCGGCCCTTAGTGGCACTGCTCGTCACGCCAGTTGTACATCTTGTCAAAGGCCTTCAGGTACTCCCCGCTGAGAATGCGCTGCCACCAGATTTGATGGGTCACATACCAGTTCACGGTGGCCTTGAGGGCCGCGTCAAATTTATACGCAGGCTCCCAGCCCAGTTCCGTTTTGGCACGCGTGTTATCCATGGCGTACCGGCGGTCATGGCCCGGGCGATCCTTCACGTACGTGATCAGGCTTTCCGGTTTGCCGAGGATGGCCAGGATGCCTTTGACGATCTGGATATTCGGGACGTCGTAGTTGCCGCCGAGGTTGTACACCTCGCCGGATTTCCCTTTCCGCAGAACCGTGTCGATGCCGGAGCAGTGATCCATGACATAAATCCAGTCACGCACATGCAGGCCGTCGCCGTAGACCGGAAGGGGTTTATCCGCGAGCGCATTGGCAATCATCAAGGGGATGAGTTTTTCCGGGAATTGATAGGGCCCGAAATTGTTGGAGCAGCGGGTGATCACGGTGTCCAGGCCGTGGGAATGCTGGGCCGCCCGGACCATGAAGTCGGCGCCCGCCTTGGTTGCGGAGTAGGGGTTGTTGGGTTGAATCGGCGTCTCCTCGGTGAAGGCGCCGGTCGGGCCAAGACTCCCGTATACCTCGTCGGTTGACACCTGCAGGTAGCGCTGGACCTTGAATTTCCGGGCGGCATCCAGAAGCACCTGGGTGCCCATGATGTTGGTCTTGATAAAGGCGCGCGGGCCCATGTGCAGGCTCCGGTCGACGTGGCTCTCGGCGGCAAAATTCACCACTACATCGATTTTGTGGGTTCTGAAGGCCTTCGCCACATCGCGGGTCGAGGTGATATCCCCATGGATAAAGGTGTGCCGGACATTATGGGTGAGATCGGCGAGGTTTTCGATATTGCCGGCATAGGTCAGGGCATCCAGATTGACGACCTCGTCCTCCGGATGTGTGGCCAGAATATAGTGGATAAAGTTGCTGCCGATGAAGCCGGCCCCGCCCGTGACTAGTAGTTTCATAAGAGAGCCCTCCTAAAACACTTTGTTATAAAGGGACCCTCTGTTGCTGTCCAGCACTCTCTGCTTGAAAGCAAGGGAGGGTTTCCGTATTGTGTGACCGTTTTCCAAGTGTCGCCAGTTGGCGGTTGAACAGCAACTAAGGAGTATTGAAGTTATGTCATTGATTGAAAGCATTGTGGCCCGTGAGATTCTGGATTCCCGTGGTAACCCGACGGTTGAAGTGGATATTACGCTGGAGAGCGGCATTGTCGGCCGTGCAGCGGTTCCTTCAGGCGCCTCGACCGGCGAGCATGAGGCGGTTGAGTTGCGTGATGGGGATGCCAAGCGTTACCTGGGTAAGGGCGTCCGCAAAGCGGTGGCCAACGTGAATGTCAAGATGGCACCCAAACTGATCGGATGGGATTGCCGTGACCAGGTCGGTCTGGACAACCTGATGATCGAGATGGACGGGACCGAGACGAAGAGCAAGCTGGGTGCCAATGCCATTCTGGCGGTCTCGCTGGCCAATGCCCGTGCGGCGGCTGAATATTGCGGCCTGCCCCTGTTCCGGTACATCGGTGGCGCCAATGCCAAGGTGATGCCGGTGCCCATGATGAACATCATGAATGGTGGCGCGCATTCCGATGCCCCGATCGACATCCAGGAATTCATGATTATGCCCAAGGGGGCCAAAACCTTTGCCGAAGCCCTGCGCATGGGCGCGGAAGTGTTTCACGCGCTGAAGAGCGTGCTGAAGGGATTGAAATTGAGCACGGCGGTGGGTGATGAGGGCGGGTTCGCTCCGAAACTGACCAGCAATACCCATGCCCTGGACGTCATCATTGAGGCGATCAAGAAGGCCGGTTACAAGCCGGGCAAGGATATTTTCCTGGCCCTCGATGTGGCCGCCAGCGAGTTCTATGATGCCACCAAGAAGCGCTATATCTTCAAGAAGAGCGACGGCTCCGCGCGGACGGCCGACGAGATGGTCGAGTTCTACGCCAAGCTGTGCGACAAATATCCGATCATCAGCATCGAGGACGGCATGTCCGAGAATGACTGGGATGGCTGGAAGAAGCTCAGCGACAAACTGGGCGGCAAGGTGCAACTGGTCGGTGACGATCTGTTTGTGACGAACACCAAGTTCCTGAAGAAGGGCATTGACCTGGGGATTGCCAATTCGATCCTGATCAAGGTCAACCAGATCGGCACCCTGACGGAAACGTTGGACGCCATCCGGATGGCCACGCAGGCCGGTTATACGGCGGTCGTGAGTCATCGCTCCGGTGAGACAGAGGATGCGACCATTGCGGATATCGCGGTGGCGACCAATGCCGGGCAGATCAAGACCGGCTCCCTGTGCCGCACCGACCGCGTGTGCAAGTACAATCAATTGCTTCGCATTGAAGAGATGCTTGGCAATTACGCCATTTATGGCGGCGTGATCTGATTGGCTCAGGCATGACCTATCAAGGATGAGGGCGTCATCGGCGGACGGGGTACCGTCCGCCGATGAACCCGTTTTTTTAACGGACGACTATGAATTTCTGGATTCTGGTATATCGGTTGGCCTGGATGGTGGTCGTCGCCTCCGGCGTCGTTGCCATTGTCTGTATTTTCCTGCCGAAAACGCATAACTATCAGACCCTGCAAAACCGGAAAGAGACCCTGGAGCAGGGGAATGAGGCGATGGAGACCCGTATCCGTCAATTTGAGCAGAATCAAAAGCGGTTCCGCAGTGATCCGGAATTTGTTGAGCGCAGTGCGCGCGAACAGGGAATGGCCAAGCCGGGCGAAACTATTTTCCGTTTTCCTGCCACCAATGCTCCCGTCAGGAGTGTGCGCCCATGAGCCCCCCGCGTCCATCTGGTATGATCTTTGCGCTCTTCCTTGCAGGACTCCTGTTTGCGGGGGCGGGCTGTGTTAAAATCGACGCGACGGTGAGTGTGGATCGTGACGGCAGTGGCACGTTACGGGCCATTTGCGGCATGCCTACCCACATTATCAAGCAGGCAGAGCTGGCGCGACAGTTATCGGCGTCACTGGATGTCGCCGCCGGGAAAACCAATCCGGTTCCTCAGGATCTGGACATTCCATTTCTCTACGATGAAGCGATGTTGAAGGCCCGCTTTGCCGCCATGGCGAAGGAGGGGGTCATCCTTGAATCCCTCAAGACCCGTGAACAGGGCGGGTGGAATTACGTGGATTTCACGCTGAAATTCACAACGCTCGAGGCGCTGGTCCGGCAGTCGTTTTTCCGGGAGTGCGGGGTGGTGGTCAAGCGTCTGGATGAGACCTCCTGCAAGCTGACCGTCACGCTCCCGCCAATCGGAAGTTCCCCTGATCTCGCCGCCGTGGTGACCCAGGAGAGTTTGAGCAAGCTCGCTCCGTTCTTTAACGGGTTCCGGGTGGTGACGCGGATCACGGTGCCGGGGGAAATCCGCAACAGTAACTCCTTGCTCAGCGATTTGCGGCGGGCGACATGGGAGTGGGATTTTGATAAGGATTCATCCTGCTTAGTCCGACTTGCACGGGATAAAATGATTATTGTTTTTGATGTTTCGGAGGCGCGCATTACGGATTTTGAGAAGCCGGCGGGGACGGCTCTTCTGATTAAAAAATAATCATGAATTGCAAGTTATGCTTGCTTCGAGAAAATTAAGTCGTTAGATTCTCACGCTTTTGCTCGGGTGGTGAAATGGCAGACACATCAGTTTGAGGGGCTGATGACCGCAAGGTCGTGTGGGTTCAAGTCCCACCCCGAGCACCATCCTTCGCTCTACGCCGTACCGGCTTGAGCTACGGATGGTCTTTGACCAGTTATCGCATCTATCACAGGCTTCTTATGAAACTCCTTATTGCCACCGGTAACCGGCACAAATTCCAGGAAATTTCAGCAATCCTGGCAATCCCTCAGTTAACCGTCATCAGTTTGCTGCAAATAGAGCAGGCTCCTGCGGTCGTTGAGGATGGCGATACCTTTGAGGCAAATGCGATCAAGAAGGCCGTTACCTTGGCCTGTTTCAGCGGGATGTGGACGTTGGCGGACGATTCCGGTTTGGAAGTGAATGCGTTGCAGGGGGCGCCAGGCGTCTATTCTGCCCGTTATGCCGGTGAGCCCTCCGATGATGCGGCCAACAACCGGAAAGTGATCGCCGCCCTGGCAGGGCGGACGGACCGGAGTGCCCGCTTCCGTTGCGCCATGGCCTTGTCAGATCCCCATGGCCTGGCTTACACCGTCTCTGGTGCGTGTGAAGGCCGCCTGTTGTCCGCCACCCGGGGCGTCGGTGGCTTCGGGTATGATCCGCTCTTTATCCCCACTGGCTATGAACAGACCTTTGCGGAACTTCCCGGTGAAGTCAAAAATCAGATTTCCCATCGTGCCTGTGCCTTGCGGGCCGCAGTGGCCGCGTGGCGGGAGTGTTTCATCCGCGAGCTTCCAGCCTGGCCGGTTTGATGGAAAAAGCACGAATTTGATGTATTTCCCGTTAAGTCTGTTGAAATCCGAATATATTTACTCTACTATCGCCCGAAATTCAGGTTTCCAGAGAGGCCTGACAATGGTTAGCAAGGATTGAGGTGGTTATGTTTGAGCTGAAATACAACCCGGGTTACAATACATTCGATTCGGATTCTTATACCGTTCACCTTGATAATCCCAAGGAGCCGGAGCTGTTCCGTCATACCTTCCCCTACGATGAGGTGCCTCGCATCGGCTTCAATCATCGGCTGGTGCCGATGCGGATGCCCAAGGATATCTGGGTGACGGACACGACCTTTCGTGACGGGCAGCAGGCGATGCCTCCCTACACCGTTAAACAGGTGGTGGATATCTACAAGATGATGCATCGGCTGGGCGGCCCCAAGGGCTTGATCCGGCAAACGGAATTTTTCCTCTACACCAAGAAGGATCAGCAGGCGGTCGAAGAGATCCAGGCGCTTGGCTATAAATTCCCCGAAGTGACCGGCTGGGTGCGCGCCCGACGCAAGGACCTGGAGCTGGCCAAGAAAATGGGATTGAAGGAAACCGGGATTCTGACCTCCTGTTCGGACTATCACATCTACCTGAAGCTCAAGATGAACCGGCGTGAGGCCATGCGGGAATATCTGAAAATTGTGCAGGAGGCCCTTGATGTCGGGATCACCCCGCGCTGTCATTTCGAGGATGCCACCCGGGCGGATTATTACGGATTCGTCGTGCCGTTTGCCGCCGAACTGATGAAGCTGGCCGAGGAGTCCAAGAAGGTCATCAAAATCCGCATTTGCGACACCATGGGGTTGGGCGTGCCGTATCCCGGGGCCGCGATGCCGCGGTCGGTCGCAGGCCTGATTTACGGGTTGCAATATTATGCAGGGTTCCCGAGCGAGTGGCTGGAGTGGCACGGCCATAACGATCTCTTCCTGGTCAGCGCCAATGCCGTGTCGGCCTGGCTGTATGGCTGTTCGGCGGCCAATGGCACCCTGCTGGGGATCGGGGAGCGGACGGGTAATCCGCCCGTCGAGGCCATGGTGATCAACTATCTGCAGTTGCGCGGGAATGATTGTCATGTGGACACCACGGTGATTACCGAGATCGCGGAATATTTCGAGCATGAACTCAAGGTTCAGATTCCGGTGAATCAGCCGTTGGTCGGCAGGAGCTTCAACGTCACCCGGGCCGGTATTCATGCCGACGGGCTGTTGAAGAACGAGGAGATCTACAACGTCTTCAATACGGAAAAACTGCTGAACCGGCCGGTTGAGCTGGCGGTGTCGGATGTCAGCGGGTTGGCCGGTATCGCGCTCTGGATGAAGAAGTATTTCCGGAAAGCCAAAACACCCGTCACCAAGAATGATCCTGGGGTCCAGAAGATTTATGAATGGATGATGACCCAGTATGATGCCGGCCGGACCACGGCGATCACGGACGATGAGCTGCTGGATCAGGCCAAGTTGCATCTGGGCATCTGGATGAAAGAAAACGGATATGAGTTTTGAGATCGTTACCTTTGGCGATCCGATCCTGAGGGTCCGGGCCGAGTCGGTGGCCCGGGTGACCGTCGAGTATAAGCGACTGGTCGACGGCATGATGGAGACCATGCACGCCGCTGAAGGCGTCGGGTTGGCCGCCCAGCAGGTCGGACGGACCGTGTCGGTCTGTGTGGTGGATATCCCGGTTGAACTCGATGTGGAGGAAGAGGGGGGCCCCCGGCTGAATCCGGAGGTGGAGATGCCCCTGATCATGTTCAACCCCAAAATCGTGACCCGGGGCCGTGAGTTGGCCCGCCGGGATGAGGGGTGCCTGAGTTTTCCCGGCATTCACACCGGGGTACAGCGCGCCGCCGAGGTGGATGTGACCTTTGTGGACTGGAAGGGGGCCGTTCGCACCTTGCATTGCCGCGGTCTGTTGGCGCGTGCCGTTCAGCACGAACTGGACCATCTTGACGGGGTGCTGCTGGTGGACCGGATGTCGCCGGTCAAAAAGATCAGCATGGCCGGCAAGCTCAAGCGTCTGCGGGCGGAGACGGAGGAGCGGATGCTGGAGAAGAAGGCATCGGCTCAGGCGTCGGAACGGAAATAGCCTGCTCTTTTTTCCGTTTCAGGAACTCTTTGGCCAGGGCCCGGTAGGCCTCTGCGCCGCTCGATTTGTCATCGTATAAAATGACCGGTTTCCCGTGACTCGGGGCTTCACTGATCCGGATATTCCGGGGAATCGCCGCATGGTATACCTTATCCCCAAAATGTTTGCGGACCTCCTCGACAACCTGCTGGGCAAGATTGGTCCGGCCATCAAACATGGTCAGGACAATCCCTTCAATGGCCAAGGTCGGATTCGCGCCTGAGTCCCGGATCTGACTGATCAGGCGGGTGATGACGCTGAGCCCCTCCAGGGCGTAATATTCGCACTGCAGCGGAATAATCACTGAATGAACGGCCGTCAGGGCATTCATCGTCAGAATGCCGAGGGAAGGCGGACAGTCGATCAGCACCACATCATAGGCGGCGGTGGCCAGAAAGGGATCCAAGGCCTCCTTGAAGCGGTGGAGATAGCGATCCAGGCGGGCGATATCCACCTCGGCTCCGGCCAGGTCGACTTCCGAAGGGATGATAGAGAGGTTCTCGACGGCGGTGGGCTGGACCTTGTCTTCCAGCTTGCCATGCCCGAGGAGGGCTTCATAGACGCTGCCCCCGGCGGCGGGCTGCAATCCCAGGCCGCTGGTGCTGTTGGCCTGGGGATCCAGGTCAATCAGGAGCACCCGTTGGTGGCGTTCTGCCAGACAGGCGGCCAGATTGATAGCGGTGGTGGTTTTGCCCACGCCGCCTTTCTGATTGGCTAAAGCTATGATGTGGCACGGCATGATTTACTTGATGATGCCTGCTTTCCGGGCGTAGGGGAAAATCCCCCCCGCTTCCACCACCGGCGCGACGGCCCCCAACTCCTTCAGGGAATAGGTCTTCCCTGAAGCCACATGAATCAGTTTCGAGCTTTCCACATGGATTTCCATCTGATCCCCGGTCTTGAAGAGGTCACAGAGGCGCAGGGGCGTCTCAAAGGGATAGAGCTCACCGGTAGCGATCGCGTTACGGAAAAAAATCCGCGCATACGATTCGGCCACGACGGCTTTCACTCCGGCCGCACCCAGGCAGACGGGGGCATGTTCCCGCGAGGACCCGCATCCGAAATTCCGTCCGGCAATCAGGATCGGGTACTCGGCTTTCATGGCGCCCGGTTTGACAAAGGGGGGATAGCTGGCCGGCAACCCGCACAACGCATACGACCCCAGTTTCGCGTATTCTTCCGGGATCGTGGGGACCAGGTTGAGATACTCGGCAGGGATGATCTGATCCGTATCAATATCATCCTTCAACACGTAGACGGTGCCTTTAATTACTTTCATTTTACTCCCTGTGCTTACATGAATTCGCGGGGATCGGTGATATGCCCGGTAATGGCCGAGGCCGCCACGGTTAACGGCGAGGCCAGGTAGATTTGTGACAATTTGGAGCCCATCCGGCCGGGGAAATTCCGGTTCGTTGTGCTGATGACGACTTCGTTTCCAGCGGTTCTCCCGTAAGTGTCTGCGGGACCGCCCAGGCAGGCCGCACACGAGGGGGGCGCGATATCATCACACCCTGCCGCCGCGAATATTTCCACGAGGGAAACACCGTCAATTTGTGTTTTGATCAGCGCTTCCGCCACTTCCATGGTCGCGGGGACCAGAAACGTCGGGATCGTGACCTTCCGCCCCTTGAGGATGCGGGCGGCTGCCACAAAGTCGGTGATTTTACCGCCGGTGCAGGAGCCGATGTAGGCCCGGTCCAGCTTGATGTGGGTCCGTTCACGCGCGAGCGCATAATTGCTCGGTACATGCGGTTCGGCCACGCACGGTTCCATCGTGGAGGCATCATACGTGCGGTCGCTGTCATAGACGGCGTCCGGGTCACTGAAGACGGCTTCAAACGGTTTGTCGGTCCGGGCGCGGACGTATTCGAACGTCTTTTCGTCCGGCTCGATAATCCCGTTCTTTGCCCCGGCTTCAATAGCCATGTTGCAGATCGTCATCCGCTCCTCGACCGAGAGCTGGTGAATGGCTTCCCCGCTGAATTCCATGGCGCAGTAGCTCGCGCCGTCAAACCCGATGTCGCCGATGATCTTCAGGATGATGTCCTTGCCCATGATATAGGGAGGGACGGTGCCATTGACCTGGAAGCGCATGGTTTTCGGAACCTTGATCAGGAGCTTGCCCGCGCCCATGATAAAGCCGGCATCGGTATTGCCGATCCCCGTGGCAAACGCGCCCAGCGCGCCATGCGTGCAGGTATGCGAATCCGTGCCGAAGATCACCTCGCCGGGCCGGACATGGCCTTCTTCCGGAAGGGCCACGTGACAGACGCCTTTGTATTGGGGGGTCCCGGGGTCATAAAAATAGGGCATGGACTGCTCGGCGACGAAGGTCCGCAGGGTATCCACATTCCGGTGGGCCTTCTGGTCTGCCGTGAAGATATAATGATCCGGGATAATCACGACCTTTGATTTGTCCCAGACCTTGGCGGTGGCGCCGAATTCCCGCTGGAACACGCCGATCGTGCCCGGACCGCAGACGTCATGCGTCAGCAGGATGTCCACTTCCACCCAGACGTTGTCGCCGGGACCGATGACGCGCTTGCCTGCGGCGCGCGCAAGAATTTTTTCCGTAATGGTCATGCCCATGGGTATACCTCTTTACTGTTTTCGTGCCTGTTTGGCTTTAATGAGCGCAAAAAAACGATCTTCATATTCCGGGAAAAGCCCGTGCTTCTGCAATTTATTTCCCAGTTCCGTGATGCGGGCCGGCTGGCGGCCGGCCAATTGGAATTCCGTTTCAATTTCAAACCGGAGGCCGGCATTGGGGGTGAACATCCGGTGGCTTTCCATTTCCCGGACATTCGCCTGGAATGAATTATTGCTGACCTCAAACATCATTTTGAGGAGCGAGACCTCCCACGGCGAGTCCACCCCGGCCACCACGGCGGTCAGGGGTTCATCCTTCTGCCGCACGGCGGCGGCCACCCGGTCCAGGACTGCCTCCAGGGTGTCGGTGATGATCTCGTCGTTGATTTCCTCTTTTCGGATGACAAACCCGTATTGAAGCATCCTGAAATTCTGTGAGTTCTCCCGGAGCCAGTCCATGTACTTTTCCGCCTCGGCGCCAAACCCTTCCAGCATATTCTCGGTCAGGGCGGTCGGAGTGATGATTTGCGGCCGTTGTGCCACAATGCGGCCTTCCCGGACCCGGATTTTATTGATGGAGTCCATCAATTCGCTCACCAGATGGTAATGAATGATGGTGGCCCCGAACGTTTCGAGACGCTGGACCGGCGCCACCACCACACGGGTGTTGTTAATGGCGTACCAGAAATCAAATTGACTGGGTGCATTCATGAAGCCGTTAAATATATCAGATTGAAGCCAGATGGCAAATGGCGAGATAGGGAAATGTGAGGAGGCTTCGGTTTTGATGCAAATAACGGGTGGTCTATCTACACGCATTAACTGATATTATCTAATAATCTCGATTTCGAGACGCGTATAGCTGTCAAGATTGGTGATTTCCGGTTTTGGAAGGGGGTGGCCGTTCAGGCGGAAGGAGGCTTGCCTTTTCTGTATGCCCTGGCCTTTTGTGGTGATTTTGACACAGAGCGGGATCTGTCGGTAGCCGCCCCCCTCTTTTGCCAGATGGATGATCCGGCGCAGTGTCATTTCCCCCTTGAGGGCCGCCGGCAGATTCGGTTCGATGCGGATGGCCGGTTCGGTCGGGTTATGGAGTTGGAAGGTGAGTCCGGCGATTTTGTGGAAGACTTCGACAATCCAATCGACTGATCCAGAAAGACCGAAATACATTCCCTTGCCGAAATGGGGGTCATCTTTGTCGGAAACGTAGGAGGTGCTGGGCGTCTCGAACGGGCCGCACAGGTGCTCATCGCGCAAGGCCGACATCATGGGCTTGAACTGTTCCCACACCGTGTCCGCCTGACCGAGAAGCGAGAGCCTGAAGCGGTGCATCATCACCTGGCAGTGGTGATATTCCCCGTTTTCGGCCGTGCCGACCGGTAACATCCCCATACGGCCCGCCAGCGCAATGGACTGGGCATTATTGGCAATGGGTTTGGTGTACATCACCAGACCCAGCCGCTGGTCATAAAACAGCGTGTCCACCGTGTGTAACATCCGGGTGATCATGCGGGGGGCCTCCGGTATTCCGGTGAGCCAGGGCCGGCTGATGGTCAGCATCTCCAGGGCATAGGCCTGGCAGTTTAATTCGCGCCGCTTAATGCCGTCGAAATCCGTTCCTTTCAAGGATCCCAGGGTGTAGCCTTTTCCGCCCCGGGCATAATCCGGTCGTGAGCCGTCCACAGTGAGCTCATGAATGCAATTCAAAAAGCCCGCCGGGAAGCGTGCCGGACCATCTTCCCATGCGACCTTAACGATATTCTGGCGCAAGCGGTCCGCGAAGGTCTTCATCCGCAGGATGTCCAGCGGGATGCCCGCCCTGGTCAGCGCGTCCCTTACCTGCCGGCTTGCGAAGAGATCAATGGTCTCCACCAGTGCGAGGAAGACATGGGCGGAGAGTCTCGTTTGGACACCACGTCCCTGACCGCGTGTGCGGGCATCCCCGACCACGCTGGTGCCGAACATGTCAATCGGATCACACCAATCCCCGTAAAGGATTTGAGCCATGCCATAAGGCGAATCGACGACATGCCGCTCAAAGCAGGTGAAGATTTCCTGGACGACTTCCGCTATGGACAGGCGCGTATTACCCCCGAGGATGCCTGAGGTTTCAGGATGGTCCGGATCGGTTAGGTGGATGGTGCCTACTTGCTCCAACAAGGGGGTGATGTCGCCGGTTTCCCTGACATACATGTTGAGTGAGTTGACCAGCCAGAGCGGACTGTCGGTATAGGGGCGGTTATCATTTTTGACTTCCCGGGTGCGGTCATTCCAGCGGCTTGGATACTGGCGGGGAAACATGCCGTGCAATTTTTCCTGCAGCGTGAGAGGTCGGGCGTTAGAGAGGGGGGCTTCCACGGTTCGGTACATGAAACTCAGCGCGTAAATAAGATCTGTCCGGATCCGGCCCGGGTCTTCCTTCATTTTCGGCCACATATCCTGCCCCCGGTCACGGGTCCCCAGTTCAATACCGTCGGCCAGTTTGGCGCCATGTGCCCGGCAGTTTTCATAGAGTTCCATGACGCCGGTCCAAACCGAGTTGGCGTATTCCGACACCGCCCGTTCAGCGGGGAACTGCACCTCAAAGAAAGGCCAGGGTTTTCCTTCGCTCAACACCCCTGACGGCTTCAGTGTTGTCGAGGTGTTTTTTAGTAAGGTGCTGCTGGCCTTCTCAAATGCCTTGGCCATGGCGGCGTAGGTGGGCTCTCGATGTCCGGCCTCAGCGCGAAAGGTGTCGCATACGCCTTTGTCGGTCACATAGAGCAGGCTTTGCCGCAGGGTGGCGGAAGTGCTGCCGGGCAGAGTGAACCCGAACTGGTTGGCGCCAATGGCGGCGGTGGAGAAGCGGTTGATTTCCCGTCCGGCTCCACCTTTTAACATATGTCCCTGTCGCACCGCTTGGGGCAGCTGGGCGCTGGCGGCGGTGTTACCGACAAAGGTGGAGTAATCGCAAGTGGCATCAAGGGGGGTGAACCGGACCGGCTCACTGGTGAGACGTTTGATCTGGATGATGTCGGAGTAGGGCACCCGTGCGGTCATGACCAGTTCGGTGAGCGTGGCCGGATAACCGCAGTCATACCAGATCTCCTTGTTGTAAGCGAAGCGCTGGGTGCCATGCAGGCCATAATAGGTCCATAAGTCGCCTGTGACTGTGGTCCGTCCGAGATTCTTGACATAGATGTCACGAACGAGGGCCGGGCCTTGGTCGGTTTCCCGCAGCATCAGGCGCACGGCCGTGGCGAGGCGGATGCCCGGGGCAGGGCGGAATTCCGACGCAAACCACATTGATCGTTCAGGCGCGGCCAACTTCACCACTTTGATCCAGGTCGGAGTGCAGTCGTTCGCGCTGTGGGGATTGATCAGAGAGACGGTCTGCCGTTTTCCACCCGCCAGAAAAGAGAGCCAGACATTGCCGGAGGGAACGCCGGTTTCACGTTTTTCGACAGGGTCAAAATGGCTTTCGAGGACTTTGATCTCCATTCCGTCGGGCAGTTTGATTTCGAAGCCGACGGAGCCGTTAGACATAAAGGTGGCGGTGCTGGGCCCCTGGGTATCCACCAGTATGGAGGGACACCCGCAGGGATGTGCGTTGTAGATGACTTCGCCTCCGTCGCCATACCCGCCCAGCCGGTTGACGCGAAACGCGGGCTGAATCGCCAGGATATGTTCCGCCTGTTGGGATAGGGTGAAGCTCCAGTGCAAGTGTGACGTGTTTTTTTGAGAAAGTTTCATGTTATGATTTCCCTAATGAGGATCATCACCGATTCATTTAAAGGTTTACGAGGGATTCAATCGAACTGCCCTGCATCCGTCAAGTATAACAAATATATT
The DNA here is from genome assembly GCA_037128595.1 of bacterium. Classification (NCBI taxonomy): domain Bacteria; species bacterium. The sequence continues at coordinate 152,636 of JBAXWB010000002.1, read as the reverse complement.
GTCGCTTGACCGGGGGCGGGCTGTATGTTGAAATATTAAGCAATTCACAAGGAGACGCTTGAGATGCCTGTTTCTTCCATGCCGACTGATGATAAATACAAAGTCGGTACGTTGCATTACACCAAAGTCACCCTGTTCGCACTCTTCAGTTGGATGATTTGGGGCAATCTGTGTTTCCTGCTTTTCGAATCGGCTGGCGGTCCAAACATCCTGGGATTATTCCTGCAGGACAACTTCCATGTCAGCAACCTCCAGGTCAACATCCTGTTCAATGTCATTCCCATGGTCATAGGAACCGTGATGACACCGATTGTCAGTTTCAAGTCGGATCGCACTCGCAGTCGCTTTGGCCGGCGCATCCCTTACATCTTGTTCACCATGCCGTTTCTGGTTTTTTTTGCGGCCGCGCTCGGTTTCTCTGACGACATTATTGCCTTTTGCAAGACGCACTTGTCTGAGACCTCTTTTATTTCACCTTTTGCCGCTGCGCTCATTGCCATAGGTTTTCTCACCATTGGCTTCTCGTTTTTCAACGAGTTCGTGGGGACCGTCTATTACTATCTTTGCCCTGATGTTATCCCACGACATTTCATAGGGCGTTTTCAAGGGGTATCCCAGGTTTTCGGGACGGCCTCCGGCATCCTAATTAATATTTATATTATTCCCCATCAACTGACTCACATCAAGGCCATCCATGTGGGCGTGGCGATTCTTTATTTTGTGGGATTTGGACTGCTTTGTTGGCGGGTTAAGGAGGGGGAATACCCGCCTGTGACGGATGTCACCCAAAAAACCAGATTTCGGGATCAGGTTAAACTGTATTTCAGGGAGTGTTTTACCCACCCCGTATTCATCCTGTTCTATCTCTCGACCGCGGTGGCGGTGCTCGCTAGAGGCCTTAATCCATCAGGCGTTTTTGGCCTCCATCTCAGCCAACACCAAAAAAGTATTGTGGCGTATTCCGATACGGACCATGCAAGCATCACTACCCCTGCCATTCAACGGGCCTCCATGGTCCTGGCGATGACTCCGGACGGTCGGTGGGCCGTTTCCGGCGGTCCCGACGGCCTGCTCAAGGTGTGGGATGTTAATATACTGAATACACCGGTCCTGCTCACAACGATTGACACCCGGTCTGGGCCGGTATCCGCCGTGGCCGTTTCGTCGAACGGACAGACCCTTGTATCAGGTTCACGGGGCGGGATTCTGAAGATCTGGGAAGCCGGGACAGGGAAATGCCTGCAGCGTCTACCCGCTCACGAGGGCACTGTGTGTAGCGTTGCGCTTTCCCCCGACAATAGGTTGGTGGCTTCTGCTGGCACCGATAAGCAGGTGAAGCTCTGGAATTGCCAGGACGGAACAGTTCTCGCCAAGTTGTCAGGCCACGATGATGTTGTGAACGCGGTCGCCTTCTCCTGCCGCGGCGATCGCCTGGTTTCCGGGGGGGCAGACAAAAAGATTATTATTTGGGATGCCCTCACGGGCGCCCTTCTGAAAACGATTGAAGGAAGTCCAGGCCCTGTCTACACGGTTTGCTTCTCTCCCGGATTGACGGCCGTGCCAAAGTCTGAAGAACCCAAGAAAGGGGGCTGGGCCTCCTTTCTTGGTGTCGTGGAATCGTTCCTCACGGCTGTCTTCACAAACGAATCACTGTATGATGTCCCACCCGACCGGACGAGCAGGATTCTTGGGGACGATCTCTGGATCCTGTCGGGTGGACGTGATGGCCGAAAAGATAGCGAGAACTCCCTGGTGCGGATTTGGGACGTAAATAACGGGCAATTGATTCAGACATTGAAAGGGCACAAGCAAGCCATTTCATGTGTGATTTACAAGCCCGACCTCCGCGTAATCCTGAGCGGCAGCATGGATGAGAGCATCCGGTTGTGGAGGCCCCTGGCGATTAGCGATGCCGCCACGGATCAGTCTTTCAAGACATTCTCGGGTTACACCCATTCCGTTACGGCGCTGGCATGTCAAAGCCGAGGGGTGAAGGTGGCCAATGCCAGCGATAATGGGACGTTGCACCTCTGGGATATCGACCGGGGTATTAGTTTGGCCAGGGTCGGGATGACAGGGATTTTCCTGAATATCATTGGTCTGTTGTTGGCCTATCCGATCGGGGCTCTGGTGGATCGCAGGAATCCCCTCAAGTTGGTCCTGGTGGCCACCGCAGTCTTGATCCCCCTCGCGATTTCAAGATTTCTGTGGCTTCATGACTATACCTTCAGCGTGTGGGCCAGTCTCGTCACCAAGCCATTTGAGATGCTGGGGGCCATGGCATTGATGCCCATGCTCATCATGATATTACCCAAGACAAAGTACGGTCAGATGTGTTCAGCCAATGCCATGGTCAGACAGTTCGTTGCGGCCGTCGCGGGGCCTGCCGGGGCTATTTTCATGGATTATCTGACGGCAGGCTCGATGGATACCGACAACTTCCGATATGGGTTTCTGTTCCAGGGCCTTGCGAGTGCCCTGAGTTTCATGGCGCTCCTGGGTGTCTATCAATACTGGAAAAAGCTGGGTGCCGAAAACTACGTGGCTCCCGAAGCGGATGACGCCTCTCTTAATCGCCCGTTGCCTTGAACTCAGTCGGTTTCGAAAGAGACCACGCAGGCTTCGTTCTGTTTCCAACGCAGGGGAAATTCCCGGCCATTACCCAGGGGCTTTCCGGTGCGCTCATCCTTGACGTTTCGCACAGGCGTGGCGAAAGCGAGGGTGACGGGAATCGTCTCGTCTTTCAGGCCGACTGCTGCCCCGCCCCCGAGATCCGTTGCCGCCACGTCCTTGTTGGCAATGAGGAAGAGGATCGTCCGGTTTCCCTGATTCCAGTAGGTGATCTCGTAGCCGAACTCCTTGTCGCCAGCGTCCTTCAGCTGGACCCATCGCCGGATTCCCGCGTCATGGATCGGCTTCATGAAGATGGAGCGTTTTGAGGCGGCCTCGGCACCTTGAAGACGATACGCATTATACCATTGGGGGGACAGATTCATCAGGACGGCGGTGCCTTTGCCGATGTGATTGATCTTGACTGTACCCATGTTACGCACGGCCTTGTTAAAGCCGTTGGCGTCGCGGATGCAGGTGTTTGCCCGGGTTAACATCACCTCGGGGTTCCGGGTGGTGAAGTTGGCATCCTGGTCGGTCTCGCACCAGAGTTTGTCGTTGCCATTGAATACGTCCTTACAGGTCATGGCGGAGCTGTGCTTGACGCCAAAAAGGTCGTCGAGGGCGCCGCCGGTGGCCCGTCCTTTTCCGTGCTGGTCCCACAGGCCGGGCAGGGTGTCGGCCACAACGGTTCCGCCACGCTCGCAAAATGCTTTGATCTGCCGGGCTTCGGCATCGGAGAGACACCAGGTGGAGGGCAGGATGAGGACCTTGTACGAGGAAGGGACGCCGGACTGTATGAGATCCACGTAACTGAGGAAGTTAAACTGGAGTCCCTCGTCCCTGAGCATGTTCAGCCACGCCTTGCGGCATTGGGGGACGCACCCGAGGCGCGAGTCGTCGTTACGACTGCCCCAGGTTTTGCCGTGTGCGGCTGCGTCCAGAATCCAGCCCAGTTGGATGGAGGCATGGCTGTAATAGACCGCGATGCCGTCATGCTTCCATTCGGCGCCGCTCATCAAGGGCCCGATTTTTTCGCCGCATTCCCGGTAGGTAGGGGCAATGGCGTTCAGCCAGGGATTGGGGTGTGATGCATCATCAAACCATTTTTCCACCCAGGCGATGTGGCCCCGATTTCCCTGTGCCAGATAGTACCAGGCCTGCCAGGCGGCATCCGAGACATCATTGCTCTTGCCTGAATAGAAGAAGGAGGTGACCGTAGGCATCGCATTGCGGGGGTTGAGGGATCGGATCACGGACTGGGAGTCGCCCTTGTTATAGGCTTCGATGTACTGGACTTTTCGCATGATTTTGGCGTAGTCGTAACCGCCGAAGGCGGCCGGCTGCTGGCCTCCTACAAACCCGCAGGGGGTTGCGGAATCCTGAGTGTTGGCATAAGTCACGAGGTCACCGAGGAAATTGTTAAAGTAGGAGTCATTGAAGGACCATTGGTCCATCACGGGGCTGGCGTCAAAGTTGGACAGGCTCCATCCGGCGAGATGAGTCCGGATTTCATTGTAGCTTATCCACTGTTTGGGACGAGGGGCTCCCGGACCGTAAATTTCGCAGAGCCAGGCCGTATAGGCGGCTCCATCGTCAGTCACCTGCCACATACATGGATGCACGAAAAACCCCCAGGAAATTTCATCATCTAACGCGTATGCGGCGCGATAGGGCGAGGATTTAACTTGGGCGATGCGGGTCTTGATCAGGGTTTTCAGGCGGGTTTTCATGACTTCGTTGATGGGTTTGGCGCGTAGCCCGGTACCGTGAATCTGATCGGCTTTATCCTTCGGGAACTGGTCCCAAAGGTGGAGGTCGCCCTTTCCGGCAAGATGGTCCACATAGAAACGAAATTTGTTCGAGTTAATCCAGTCGAGGTGGTCAGGATTACCATGATCTACGAAGGCGCCGTTGATGCCGGTCTCCTTGCAGAATTGCCCCGAGGCCTCCGTAAACCCGATGGTCCACTGGTAATACCAGGGCATATAAACCCAGTTCGGATAGGCGTTGATCAAAAAAGCCTTGTCCTGTTTTACGGGTTGGAAGTCCCGGGAGTTTTTGACGTATGTTTCATAGGGATCCACGCCTGCCATTACTTTGGCGCCCAATATGGTCACTAGGGTTAATGCCGTTCCCCACCGCCGCCAGTCATTCATCATGGTACGTCTCCTTGTTTTTCCTGGCACCACTATCCGACTCCATTCTTCATTTTTCAAGTATAATTTATATATTACTTTAAGAGGGTGGGGGAAGGCCTTCATAAAGGCTTGAGTTGGCGTGGGGCTCCCTCTATATTCATTAAATGATCACATTTCGTTCCAACAGTAAGGATCCCCTGCACATTCAGGGGGCTGAACGCATCCGTAAGTATATCGCCCGCCAACGGTTGCGCCAGGGGGATGCCTTGCCGCCGGTCAAGGAACTCTGCGACTACCTCGGCCTGTCGTATGTGACGGTTCATAAGGCGTTGGCGGTCCTGGCGCGCAAAGGCCTTGTCCAGCCCATACGGGGTAAGGGTACTTTTGTTACGGGTCGGGGTGGGGCGGGTCAGGGACCAAGCCAGATTGGATTGGTGTCGGTCGGAGCCCATGCCTCCATGCTCCAGCAGGGGTATCGGCTTGAGATGTTCAGGGGTATCATTGAGACGGCCGGGGATCAGCATGTGGATGTCCGGATGTTTTCCCTGAAAAATCCGGCCGATCGGCTATCAAGTCAGGAATTGCGGCAAATGGAGATCGACGGCTTGTTGGTTATGGAGTTGACCGATCCGGCGTTGATGAAGCGCTTTGTCCGGTCAGGTGTCCCGGTTGTTGTGGCGGATTCGTGTCTGCCGGATATTCCTTTGAACTATGTGGTTTGCGACAATGAGGGCGCTGCTACCCGCTCTGTCAAGTATCTGGTCGAGATGGGGCACCGGCGAATCCATTATGTGGGCGGGGCGACCCGCCATCCGGTGACCAATGCCCTGGTCAGTTCATGGGACGCAGAGATCCGTCGCAGGTTCTACGAGATCGCCATGGAGCAGGCTGGGCTCGTTCCCGTCTGCCACGGCGGGGAGAGCGGCCTTGATAAAAAGAGGGTGGAGTCCTTAATCAAGACCTGCATCAGGGGCAATAACCGTCCCACGGCGGTGGTGACCTATGATTGCGCCGTGGCTCATCAGTTCATCGATGGACTTAAACAGGCAGGGATCTCGGTGCCGGGCGACTTGTCGGTAGTGGCTGTAGCGGGTGAGCTAACCGCGGAGAAGGGGTACAGCCCCCTGTTGTCCCATAATTCATTTGATTTTCATGGGATGGGCGTCCAGGCGCTGCGCATTCTGATGGACCGGTTCAGCGATCCCGATATGCCGATGGCCCAGGCGGCGATCCACCGTGTTGGATTTACATTCGTTGAGGGGGAAACGGTCGCAACTCTTAGGCCCTCCTGATTCTTCTTAATTCCGCTTCTTTCATTTTATTCCTTCAAATATAATTTATATACATACATGATGGGGTTTGGTATCGTCATTGGATGAGTGTTTGCACTTTGATTAAGGAGGCACGGGCGGCGGCAGGCCGGTTCCGGGCGTTACGCGTACAGGAGTCGGTGAAGTCCATCTGGAGTCATGCCCGGTGGATGGATACGCCTGCCGTGCAGAGGGCGGCGGAGACGGTTGCCGGTGAGTTACGCCGGGCGGGCCTCCAAAATGTAAAGATCGAGACGATTCCGGCTGACGGCACGACGGACTACGGCGGATGGATTATGCCGGTGGCTTGGTCTGTCAAAGAGGCCCGGTTGGAGTTGCGGGATCCGGTAACCCCTGATCCGGTGTTGATCGATTACGCTAAGGTTCCTCAGGGGCTCGCGATGTACAGTCCGGGGACCCCGGGCGGTCGCTGGGTGGAGGGGCCTGTGATCGCCTCCACTGATGCGTACTCGGTGCGTAGACAGCTGAAAGGTGCTTTTCTGCTTTTGGAAGGGATTGCGGGCTCATTTGAAGCAACCGAAGCCGCGGCAGAGGCGGGGGCGCTGGGGGTGCTGGTGTGCGGCACCCATGATGACCGCAAGGCCTCCCGCTATCTCAACTATGCCGTTTCGCCTGCTGCGGATCGTCTTTGTATCCCGTGTTTTTCCTTGTCGCCGGAAGTTGGGGACAGGGTGCGGGCACTGCTGGGGAGACCCGGTGGACTGCGGCTTCGCGCCCGGGTAAAGGCTGGGCGCAAAGCCGGAACGATGCCCCTGGTGACGGCTACGCTGGGGCCGGCTAATCCTTCGCTCTATATCTGCGCCCATTTGGATGAGCCTGGTGCCCAGGATAACGCGTCCGGGGTGGCCGTGGCGCTTGAGGTGGTGAGGATTCTGCGTGCGTTGGAGGTGGCTCCTGGATTCCGTGATGCTAAACGGGGGGTCCGGGTATTTTTCTCAACCGAGGTCAGGGGGGTGCAGGCGTGGGTGAACCGCGTTCCGAAAGAAAACACCTTTATCGCCGGGATCAACCTCGACATGGTCGGGCACGACCTCGTTCCCGTTGTCCTGAGAGGCGGATTCCGGGATCAGCCCCATTTTGCGCGACATCTCCTGCGTGAGGCGGCACAGATTGCGGATCAACTGGTAAAGGGTATTCCGACGAAGACGGGCTTTAATTATGTGAGCGATGCCATCCTGAAAACCTGCCAAACCGCCGCGCATGTTTCCATTGAGCAGGCGGTGGATTCAACCTATCATACATCGTCCGATGAGCCTGATCGGCTTAAACTAAGGACGATCCGGTGGGTAGGGTCGACCGCGACGGCTTTTCTATATTCCGCCATGCGGATGGACAATGATGATATTTTGCGTTTAGCGCGGGTGATCCTGACGGAAAGGGATCGTGAGCTTCGTGAGAAGACCGGGAAGGCAGAGGTGATCGGCCGGCGGGTGCAACATGAGCTCGAGTCGTTACGCCGATTGATGACCGTACCGGAGTTGTATGGAGACAGGCTCAAGCCGGAGGATTTGTACCGGGAAGGCGTCAGTCGAGCCACCGGGTGTTGGCCTGAAGTGGCGCAGCAGGCTGAACTGGATCGACTCATTGCCGGACACGCGGGACAGAAGTTATCCAGGGCCGGATGTTCATACGTCCCTGGAGGAACTTTGGCGGTTGCCCACAAGGAGGCAACGCGCTTGGTCCCTCAGATCCTGTTCAACGGATTTCTAACCTTCGAGGATGAGTGGCGTCCGGACCAGGCTTCTGCGTTGAAGAAAGCCCTGGGACTGTCACCCGCTTGGGGAACCGAGGGCTGGGCGTGGATGCTGGCACGTCAGTTCAGGGGTAAATCCACGGTGGCGGAGGTCGTGAACAAACTGGCCATGATCGGTGTCGAGATTGATATGGAGAAAGCCGTGCGACTGGCGCAACACCTTGTGCAAACCGGCAAGGCGCGCCTGATGCCGATGATTACGCCGTCTGTGCTTCGTGAAAAGCTTAAGGCGGTTGGGCTGAAACGGGGCGGCCTTGTAGTCGCCCATTGTTCGCTCAGTAATTTCGGTTATGTCCAGGGCGGATCTGCAACAGTCGTGGATGTCCTTCTGGATCTCGTGGGACCGCGCGGCACATTGGCGATGCCAACGCACACGAACAGTGTGCTTGGCGCACAGCCGTATGACCGTAAACTATCCCCTTCGCTGGTTGGGGCCGTTACAGAATATTTCAGGACACGCCCTGGGGTATTTCGCAGCGCCCATCCCACCCATTCCGTCGCGGCTTTCGGGCCTGCCGCGAGGGACCTGACCGAGGCGCACAAGGTTACCATGTCGCCGATGGATCGCGCGGGTTTCTGGGGGCGGCTGGTTGATCTCGAAGGGGATGTTCTTCTGCTTTGCCCGATTCGAAGCGCTACCCTGTTCCATGCCGGTGAGGATTGGACCGGTGTGCCGCAGCCCGTTCTCATTGCCCATGCCATTGGACCAGACAACCGGCGCCGGGTTCATATCCTGCCCCATGCCCCCTGGCATGTGGACCATTTTGAGTCCACCATGGCGGCCCCTTTGTTGAAACAGGGACTTATGCGGAGCATGGGCTTGGGTGATGGGGTTATCTATCACGTTCCGGCGCGTGCCGTGGCTGACATTAGTGTCAAAGTGAACCAGGCCAACCCTTTGGTTAGCCTCGGTAAGGGAGGAACCTGCACTTGCTTCTATTGTAAGACGCTTCGAAATGGGATTGCCGCAATATTGAACAAGAAAATAAAGGCAGAATATGAAAACTAGGTTTATTGTGGTCGGGACGGGGAATCGCGGGTTGGGATGTTTTGCCAAGGGGCTCCTGGGCTTTCCTGGCAAAGGGCTTCCCGAATTTCCGGACCATGCGGATCTCGTCGCGTTGGTGGATTCCAACCTGATGCGGGGTAAAGCCGCGGCGCGCGAACTGCTTCGTCCTGATATGCCGGTGTTTCGCACGATTCGCGAGGCGCAGCATCATATACCTGCCGACTGGTGCATTGTGACCACGCCGGATTGTGAACATCGTGATGTGGTCGTGGAGGCCTTGGAGGCCGGTCTGAAAGTACTGGTGGACAAACCGCTGGCCACCAGCGTCATGGAGTGCGACCAAATCATCGCGGTGGCGGCGCGGACGGGGAACGAGGTGGTGGTCGGCCATAACATGCGCTACCAGCCCTGGACACTGAAGGCGGCTAAACTGGTGCGCGAGGGAGTGATTGGCAATGTGATTTCCGTTGAGGCTGCCGAGGTACTCTCCTACTCTCACGGGGGTGATTACTTCCATCGTTGGCACAGCGACTTTTCGAAATCGGCCGGTTTGGCAAACCACAAGTGCTGCCATCATCTTGATATCCTCTGCTGGATCATCAACGACGATCCCGTAGAGGTATCGTCGCGGGGGGGGCGGAGCTTCTATCGGGCCCGGCCTGACCTTAATCACGGGGTGCGTTGCGGCGACTGTGCGATCACGGCGACCTGTCCGCATTATTTCGACATGGACAAGTGGGACGGGGTGTATCGCCGGATCTACCGGGAGGCGGAAGGGGAGGATGGGTATGTTCGTGATCGGTGTGTCTTCAGCGACCGCCATACAGTGTATGATCACCAGTCTTTCCAGATCCGGTTCGCTAAAGGAATTCTGGCGGTGTTTACGCTGGTCACGTTCTCGCCGACTGAAGGATGCTATTTCTATATCACAGGGACCAAGGGGCGGCTGGAGTTGGGCGAGAATGTTTCAGATCGCAAACCCTACCTGAGGTTGATAGACGCCGCAGGAAAGACCACCGAGTTTGTTGTGACGCAGGATACGTCGGAACATGAACATGGCCATGGAGGGGCGGATATCCGGCTGATTGCCGACCGCCTGGGATTGGGTGATTCCGATCCCCTGCAGAAGGCGACCACTGCGGAGGCCCGGCGTGCCGTGTTGATTGCAGACCTGTCGTCACGATCGGTGGCGGCCGGTGGAATTCCCGTCACGCCGGACGCTGCTGGCCATGATTTTCCGCCCGCTCCGCCGATGCCATAAAAGGAAACGAAACACATGCCACCTATCCAGTTGAAACCATTGAAACGGATGGAATCATTAACCCTTGAGAATCGGGATGTTTCCCTCGCCGTGGAAAAGAGGACCGGGTGGATCCGCTCCCTCAATTTCAAGGGGAAGAACATCGACCTCTTTCAGCAACTCCGGCAGGGAATTCCCGGATATATCGGCGGGCTGAGGATTTATGACGAATATGATGAGAAATGGTTTGACGATCTTAATGACCCCTTCACGGTAACCGGTTGCCGGCAGCGTGGCAACGTCGTCACGTTTGCCAAGCACTTCCGCGGTGCGGCCTTCATGCTTTTGGTCAAGTTTACGCTGGGGAAAGACGCCTTCCAATGGGAGGTGAGGGCTGAAAAGAAATCGCCCAAGCTGCATGACCGTTCGCTCCGGATCCACTTTACATGGCCCGTGATTGCAGGTTGGAATGTCTGGGCGCCGGCCTATGGCGCGGAATTTGTGTTCGACGGTATGACCTCATTCGAATACATGCACCTTCAGGTACCGTACGTCTCCAACAAGGAAATCATCCTGCCGATGATTTCCCACTTCAGCCGGGATCTGGATGTTGGTTTCTCCATCATGGAGCCCATTGACGCCAAGGTGCCAGCGGCCAAGTTCCAGGTCTCGAACGGCGAGAGATGCTACAACTGGGGTTCGATGAAAAAAGATATCAGGTCCGTTCCGGTGCTGGAAACCGTTAATTACTACATTGGTTTGATCGGTACCCGGCCGATGAAAACGAAGATCATGATGATGTTCCACTCCGGTGACTGGCGGCCGGCGCTTGGTCAGGTTTTTAAACGCTGGCCTGAATATTTCACGCCCACCTCCGACACCATTTACACGCATGAGGGCACGTTCACCTGCGAGGGCGTTCAGACGGCGGACGATCTGCAGCGATGCAAGGATTTTGGGATCAAGACGCTTGAAGTCCACGGCCACTTTGAGGACTACGGCGACTACTATCAGGCTGGTAAGGACTCCTGGCATACCAACTGGGCCAAGGAAACCTATTTCCACAAACATGGGCGTAAGATCACGCCCGCGCAGCTCGACGAATACTTTGACACCCATATGGATTCGGAAATCGACGCGGAGTTACGGAGCATGCAGTCTGCTGACCCGAATGTTTCGCATCGGCAGGTCCGGCACCACCGTGCTGATATTCGGTCTCGTCTGGCAAAACTTTCGCGCGCCGGTGTGGGTTGCTACTGGTACTTCAACTACACCGATGGCTATCGTCCTCGTGTCGAGCGGGAGTGGCCTGACTCCATTGCCCGGAATGAGGACGGTTCATATCAGGCGTCGGGTTGGCATAATTGCCACAACATGAACGCTGATCCGCGCTGGTCTTTCGGCCGACACATGATCCGTGACGCCCGTCGCATTTTCGAGGGTTATCCCTCACTGGCAGGCTTCTTTCTCGACTGCTTCCGCCACTATGATATTGATTTCGCCCACGATGACGGCATAACGGTGGTGAATAACAAGCCCGCCTATTGTATGAACTTCTCTTATGATGGTGCCGAGAAGGCCATAAAGAAGTTCATGATTCCCCGCGGACTGGCCTCGTTCGCCAACAAGCCGCAATCCATCCGATCCCTGCGTTGGACCGATGGCGTTCTGCTTGAGGGAGACGGCGATTATGGTGAGGAGAAGTACTTCTGGGCCAGTCTGGCCAAACCGCTTTTTTTCATGTGGACAAGCAACAAGAAGACGATCGATGAAAATCTCCGCCGCTGCATACTCCACGGGTGCTTTCCGAAATACGCCTCCGATCCCAATCTCACCTATGCCCGGAACAAGGCTTTGTTTTCAAAGTATCTTCCGCTTTGCGAACAGTTCAAACGGCGGATCTTTTGTTTTGAAGCTGATCCTCTGCGCGTACCTGTCGGCTCGCGTGGTAAACTCTATACGGTCGGGCAGGACTATATTGCCGGAATCATGTCGGAATTCCTGGCGGCGGATGATACGGTGAGTTATGGTCACACTCCACACGTCGTATTCCGTGTGACGCGTGGAGCCGATGTTGGCAAGGTTGGCATGATGGTCCCCGGTGATAAGAAATGGCGGTTCCTGAAGGTACGGTTCGATGGAACCTTCGTGTACGTGCCACTCGAAGGTTACAAGAACTGTGCGGTTGTACGCCTGTTCGTTACCCGGAATACAGGCAAAAGTATCGGGATAAATCGGTTCAAAGAAGGTGTGGATTACTGTGGCGATCCGGAAAGTTCGTTTTGTGAGAGGAATGAGCGGTGAGTATCATGACTCGCATACGCATACCTTATCATCAAACCTACGAGGAGGCTGAGATCCCTGATCGACAGTTGCGGGCTGTCCTGGTTCCGTCCTGTTTTCATGGACTTGGGGGTGGAGCCCCTTCATTGGTTCAGCAACAACAATGTGTTGAACGGGCCCTTGATCAGCCTATCGATTCTCCACGCCTTGAAGTGTTGGCTGCCGGGCGAAAGACAGTGACCATCATTGTCAGTGACCATACCCGTCCCGTTCCCAGTCGGATTACCTTGCCACTATTGTTGGAGCGGTTACGTTTGGGGAATCCCGGAATTACCGTAACCATTTTGGTCGCAACCGGCTGTCATCGGGCTACAAGTGATAAAGAGCTGCGAGCCAAGTTTGGTGATCATATCTGTGACACCGAGCGATTGGTCGTGCATGACTGCGAAGATCGCGACAGCCTGATTCACCTTGGGACATTTCCCTCGGGTGGGGCGTTGTGGTTGAACCGGCATGCGCTGGAAACGGACCTGTTGATTTCCGAGGGGTTTATTGAACCTCATTTCTTTGCGGGCTTCTCCGGGGGACGTAAAAGTGTCATGCCCGGCATTGCCGGACGTCAGACCGTTCTCGCCAATCATTGTGCCCGGTTTATTGAGGATCCACGAGCCCGGACGGGCAATCTGGAGGGTAACCCGATTCACGGAGACATGTTATTTGCTGCAGATCAAGCCCGGCTGGCCTTCATTCTCAATGTCACTTTGAATCCGGACAAGACCATTTCCGCAGCCTTTGCCGGTCATCCCGAGCACGCCCACCTTGCGGGTTGTGCGTGGCTGAAAGAAGGCGTTAGCCTGCGTGCCGTACCGACGGAAATTGTTATTACCAGCAATGGGGGATACCCGCTGGATCAGAATCTCTACCAGGCGGTCAAGGGCATGACCACTGCGGAGAGTTGCTGCAAAAATGGCGGCACGATCATTATGGTGGCCGGGTGTAGCGATGGATATGGTGGGGAGGAGTTTTATCGCTGCTTGTCTGGTGCGAAAAGCCCGCAGGCGCTATTAGATCAGGTACGGCGGGTCCCGCAGGAGGAAACCCAGCAGGATCAGTGGCAATACCAGATTCTGGCGCGCATTCTTTCCAATCACCGTGTCATTCTTGTGACCCATTTCTGTGATGGACCGTTCATTCGGGCCATGCATATGGAGCATGCGGAAACCCTTCAGGAGGCTGTCAAAATGGCCCTTGATACCGCAGGCCCGGAGGCTGGCATCACCGTCATTCCTGACGGCGTTGGCGTGATTGTGGAATAGAAAAGATTAGATACACGTGATGAGCGGTCAAGAGGGAGTAACCATGATGAATATGGGACGCAAGCTGGTGCCAGTCTTCAATCCTTTCACTGATGGAAAGAAACTGGTTATCCGTGGCGTTGGTTTGGAGATCCTCAGGGAACTTCGCCGCCGTGGCAGCGCCATTCCGAAACACAACCCGCTTTCCCGCGAGAATCCCGAGTATGACTGGGTGAGCCTTGATGCGGAAATACTGAAGGGGGGCTCGATGAAATTCCTGGAAAGGGCGGGGTGTAGACGCGATTAGTACCATCGGTTCTTGTGCTTGAAATATGTTATTTTCGTGTTTGCAAATATAATACATATAGACTAACATTTCAACAGTAGGAGTTAATATGGTATGTCGAAAGACGGGGAGGGTGACGGTATGAAAGTACGGATTGAAGGCCTGATGCGGGGTATTCTGTTTGTAGCGTTGTTGATGGGATTGGTCGGTTCTGCCTCTGCCCAGAAATCCCTGAGCTATAGTACTAATTCCTTTTTGGAACGCTGGCAGAATGACGGCGGGATCGGCAGCACGATCACGGTGACACTCACGAACGATGTCTTTGCGGGAACAAATGGCCAGGAGTATGTGGGCTCGGGCTGGGTGACTCCGACCAATGTCCCCTCCGGGTTGACAGCCCAGGCGACGCGTACCGCCACCAATAAAGTAGTGTTATCGCTGGCCGGTAATGCCGCCAGCCATACCACAGCGGCGAATATCAGTAATCTTAGCTTTGCCTTCCTTGACGGGGCCTTCAGCAATGGCCCGGCATCTTCTGTTGCCAATGCCAGCGGCACTAACCTGCTTGTCACCTTCTTGGCTCAGGTGTCATCTAATTGGTATGTGTCCGCCACCGGCAGTGACGCCAATTCAGGACTGTCGCCGGCTACTCCGTTCGGGACGGTATCCAATGCCATTGCCCATGCACAGACCGCTGCTAACGATGTCATCCATCTGGCCGCCGGCATCTATACTGAGAATACCGGCGAATCCTTCCTCAATGGAATCACCAGGGTCGTCACGATTTCAGGCAATAACAGTTCTGATACGATTCTGCAGGCGGCGTCTACGCCCTATACGACCAATAAGAACATTCTGGCGTTCAGTGTAAACGGCATGATCAGCAACCTTGCGCTGCAGAATGGCAACACCACCAGCCCCGGCGGAGCCCTCAATCTTGCAAATAATTGCGAGTACTACTTCGATAGTTGCCTGTTTGCGAGTAACGCCACAACGTCAAAGGGTGGCGCCATCTACGCCAACAATGGTGCGGCAACTCTTAATTTCCGGAATTGCCAATTTGTTGGCAACCGGGCGAGTCTTGATGGTGGCGCAGTCTATACTTATACTCCCGGTCTCTGGGCTTCCAACTGTACGTTTTTTGCCAACGCATCAGGTGGTAGTGGCGGGGCGCTCCACCGGAATGATGGCAGCAGCACCGGCAGCATCACGGTCTACAATTCGCTTTTCTCCGGGAATAGCGCCACCAACAGTGGGGGCGCTATCTATGGGAACACGTACACCGCGCTGACGATCTGGAACTCCACCCTTTCGAGTAACAGCGCCGGAATTTCCGGTGGCGCCCTCTATTCGAATCTCAAAAATGGTACGCCCTCATGTCTGATCAATAATTCTACCCTTTACGCAAACAGATCCGGGAACATCGGGGGCGGGATATATCATTGGTCCAATGGCGGCAATCCGCTTGTTCTCGACAATTCCACTGTTTTTGGGAATACCGCGGCGATAAACGGCGGCGGTGTGTACACGGATGCGGGGGCATCCTATAGCCTCTACAGTTCGATTGTGGCTGGCAATACGGCGCCCACCGGACCTGACATTGGAGTCCAAAGTGGTGGAGCGGGGACAATTAGCCGAAGTCTCATCGGTAACAGCACCAATGCCGGCACCGGACTTGTCATCGGCAACCCCAATGCCTCTGGTAGCTATATCGGGACATCAGGGGCGCCGATCAACCCGGCACTTCTCCCGTTATCCAACAACGGTGGTTTGCGGTTGACGTGCGCTTTGTCGGCTGCCAGTCCGGCCGTCAACAACGGGACCAACCTCCTCAACCTTGCCTTTGACGAACGCGGCCCGGGATTTGTCCGCCTTGTTGGCACCGGATCTGATATGGGCGCCTACGAGTTCGGCGCGGGACCGGCGCGGTTTATCTACTCTTCCGGTGTGTTTGACGAGGCACCCGCCAATGATGGCTCGATTGACAATTCCTCGCCGCTTCAGATCACCCTGGCGGAAGGGATTGATGCGTTCACAGGGGTGAACGGTGACAATTTCGTAACCCAGGGGAAGTTGGTGGTTTCGAACCTGCCATCCGGATTGGCCGTGGTGGCCTCTCGTGCCAGCAGTACCAACTTGAGTGTCACGATAACGGGCAAGGCGACGGCGAACAACACGGCCGACAGCGTCACTAATCTCACCTTCACGTTTCAGCCCAATGCGCTGGCTGGGGGCGTGGTCTCCAATGCCGTAAACGTCACGGTCAATACTCTGCAATTGCTGTTTAATGACAATGTCAACCCGTCCCTCTGGTATGGTGGTTCAACTTTTACTGAGTCGGCGGCGAACAATGGCGCCATCGGCAATACCATCTCGATAACGCTGAGCAACGACACCTTCACGGGGGTGAACGGCGATGATTTTGTGGTGTCCAACAAGGTCACCGTTGCCAATATGCCGCCAGGCCTGACGGTGGTCCTTACCCGTCAGGGGCCCAAGAGCCTGAACGCCTCCCTGTTCGGCAGTGCCACGGCGCATAATTCGGCGAACAATGTCGGCAACCTGACATTCACATTCCTGAATAGCGCCTTTGTTGGTGGCAATGCCTCCATTGTTTCCAACGCCGTGGTATCAACCCTGGCGGTCCAATTCCTGGATCCTCTACTGACCTATTCGGCCAAGACCTTCTATGAAACGTGGAAGAATGATGGGAGCCTCTCCAATACCCTCTCCGTAATGCTGTCAGGCGATTCCTTCAACGCTGTGGCCGGGGAGGATCTCGTTGCGAGCGGAAAAGTGGTGCCGGTGAATCTCCCTTCCGGGTTGACGGCCGTTGTGCGATGGCAGGGGGTGGCGACGCTTGCCATTTCGCTGCTTGATAACGCGGTGAACCATGCCAGCTATCAGAATGTGAGCAATCTCGGTTTCACATTTGGCAATCTGGCTTTTGTTGGAAATCAAGCTGGAATTGTAGGCAACTACAACGAATCGGACCTGGCGATTACCTGGTTACCGCAGGATTCATCCAATCTCTATGTATCGGTTTCCGGCGTGGATACGAATACCAACAATGGATCACTGGCGCAACCGTTCCGAACGGTAGCGTATGCCGTCAGCCGTGCTCAGAGTGCGGCCAACGATGTGATCCACCTGCTGCCCGGTGTCTACACCGAATCCAACATCAGTGTCGGCAAGCCCCTGACCTTTGCAGGCAACACCAGTAGGGATACGGTCTTGCAGGCGGCGGCCGCGCCATTCACCACCTTTCAGAGTACGGGGATCCTGAATTTCACGACTCCCGGGATCATCAGGAACCTCACGCTGCAGAATGGTTACGCGACCAATGCCAATGTTAGCGGTGGCGCCGTAAATCTGTCCGCATCCGATTTCCTCTTCGATGGTTGCCGGTTTGCCAGCAACGCGACAATGTTCGTGGGCGGCGCGGTTGCCGGACCTGAAAATACGAGCGCTCAGACCTACCAGTTCCTGAATTGCCAGTTTATTGGCAACCGTGCGGTGCGTGAAGGGGGCGCGATCTATACGTACACACCCAGCCTCTGGTTATCCAACTGCACCTTCCTGGTCAATACTTCCGGGATCAATGGGGGTGCGGTCAGTCGTAGTAATGTCGGTATTGGAACCCTGACTGTGCTCGATTCACTGTTTGCGGGCAATGCCGCCACCACTAACGGTGGCGCCATCTACGGGGCGGCGGATACGGCGGTGATCCTTTTGAGTTCCACCCTGTGCAGCAATAGCGCGGGCGGTTATGGGGGCGGGCTCTATTCCGCCCTGCAGGGTAACAATACGACCAATCTGGTGATCAACTCGACATTGGCTGTGAATACGGCGGGAATATTCGGCGGGGGGGTGTATCATTGGTCCAATACCGGTAAACAACTCTCTCTGTACAACTCCACTGTGTTCGCGAATGTTGCCACCTCGAACGGGGGGGGGATCTACATGGATTTTGGACCGGCCTACAACCTCTACAGTTCCATCGTGGCGAGCAATTCGGCCGCCATCGGACCGGATATCGGCGTGCAACTTGGCGGAGCCGGCGTGGTGACCAACAGTCTGGTCGGGAACAACTCCGGAGCGGGGAGCGGCCTGAACACGAACAGCGTCCCGAATGTCAGCGGCAGTTACATCGGCACGGCGGCGGCACCAATTGATCCGCGACTCCAGCCGCTGGCGATCAACGGGGGGATTCTTCCGACTTGCGCCCTGTCTGCGGGAAGCCCGGCAATTAATCATGGCGTCAACGTGCTTGGTCTGGCGACGGATGAACGGGGTGTCGGCTTCAGCCGTATGGTGGATGCTGGGTGTGACATGGGGGCATTTGAGAGTGGAAATGTAATTCCCTCGGCTCAGCATGGAATGATCTTGATTGTGAATTGATTTCGAGGTGCTGAAGAATTTTTTCGGTTGCGGCGTAAATGGTTGTGTGTGGGGGGATGATGATGAAAGGGGGCGCGTGTTATGAATCGAATCGTTAAATGGAGCGGGTGTTTACCCTTGCTTGCGGGGTTTCTGTGTCTGGGCTTGCTCGAGGCTCATGCTGCGAATTACTCAATGACGGTCACATTCCCGGGGTACAATAACCGGACGGAAACCCTGACGAACTTTCCGGCGCTGGTGACGCTGAGCAACAATGTCGGCATGAGCGGGTTCAATTACACTAACTTCAGTTCACCCTACGGCTACGATCTGCGATTCGCCGATGTATTGGGCTCAAACCTGAACTACGAGATCGAGTCATGGAACACCAATGGGGCGTCGCTTGTCTGGGTGCAGTTACCGTACCTGCACGGCAACGGCACCGAGACAATCACCGCAACCTGGGGAAATAGCGGGAATGGCCAATTGGCCTTCACGACAAACGGGGCGGTGTGGGCTAATGGATATGTCGGCGTATGGCACATGGACCATACGAACGGCCTAGGTCAGATTCCGGATTCCACCGCCGGAGGATGGCATGGAACGCAGACGGGAATGATCCAAACAAATGGTATGGCCGCAGGGGGGTATTGTGTCACGAGCGCAGTATCCACATACTATATCACAACGTTATCCAACACCGTCAGTGGAGCGTCTGGGTTAACCCTTGAAGCGTGGGGTAAAGTGCCGTCACTGACAACTTACGCAGCCCTGTTTCGTAAAGACACGATCTGCCTCCTTCGCGCCAGCAGTTCATCACCTCACGTCACTGAGTTTCTTCTTGGTGTTGGTGGTAACTCTTGGAGCGGCGCAGGCCTCATGACCGGATCTACCGCCATTGACGGTGGGGTGTGGCATTATGTGGCTGGTACTTACGATAGTGCCATTACAACCAAGCGCATCTTGCTTGATGGCAAAGTTGATGCCTCTTCCACAAGCGTATCAGGCGCAATAAACGCTGGTAGTGCGAGTCTGAACCCTATCTACATTGCTGGCGGTGGGAGTCAGCCATGGGCGTCAGCATCGGGAGGAGGACTTGTGGATGAGGCTCGCATCTCGATTGTTGGACGGTCCACCAACTGGATCTGGGCGACCTATGTGAACATCGCCTCCAATACTACAGTTTTCAACTCCTATGGACCTGCGGCCGTTGCCGGAGTGGCGGCGATCGCCAACCAGGACCCCCCTTTGAATATTGGGGCCTACTTGGCGACGGTACAAGGAAATCTCGCGAGCGACGGGGGGGTGGCAACCACCGTGTACCTGTTATGGTCCACCAATTCAAATTCGTCACCGTTGGATAATCTGACCAATCTGAATGTGAAAACTCCGGGGCTGGTGAACTGTACGTTGTCAAATCTGACACCCATGACCTCTTACTACTACACTTTTATGGCCAGTAATTCAGTAGGGCCGCTCTACTGGGCAAATACAACCAACAACTTCAGGACAACCAATGCAATCCCGGCCATCACGCTGGTGGGCTCGAGCAATGTCGTGTCTACCTCGGTCGCCCTCTATGCGAATCTCTCCTCCACGGGAGCCTGGCCGACGACAGTGTACTGCTCATGGGGGCTGTCGAATGGGAGCTTGACCGCGAGCAATATGGGGTCCGCGGGGCTGGCACCCGGATTGGTGAGTAATCTTTTGACAGGGCTGACCCCCAGCATGGCTTATTCCTATACCTTTATGGCGAGCAATCAGGCGGGAGTGGCGATTACAACGACGAACAGTTTCACCACCTATCCGGCGGGTGTGGATGCGGTCTGGGTCGGCGGGTATGCGGGTAATTCTTGGACCAATGCGGCGAACTGGAGTCCGGCCGGTGAGATCGACCCCGGCAAGAACTACCTAGTGAACACGCTGGCCAACACCTGCACGGTCACGGCGAGCGGGACATTCATCGGGAAGAGTTTGACCATTGCATCAGGCGGTCTGTTTCTGATTCCGGATAGCGTGGCGGCGAGTCTGAGCGGGGTGGGGACAGGCAATACCAATGCCCTGGTCCTGTCGGGCGGTGCGGTGCGGTTTCTGGGAGCGGGACCGCCTAGTCTGGTCGTCACCAACGGGATTAATGTGGCCGATGGGACGACTAACACCCTGATGCTGGATACCACGAGCACGAGCCATGATAATATCCTGACTCCGTCATCCCTGTCTGGTGCCGGGATGCTGAGGAAGACCGGGGCCGGCGCGCTGCAGATTTTTGGACTCTACAGTCCCTCCTTCACCGGGACGGTGAATATTGATGCCGGGGTGATGGAGTTGAATGCGCCATCTGTCTTTTCCAATGCCACGGTGTATGTGAATGTGGGAGGAACGAATACACTTATTAATGCGGCGATCTCATATGCCGGGTTCATTTTCAATGGGGGAACCTTAAACACGCTGGGCGGGGCTAGTTGTGCCTTGAAAAGCCCGGTTATCAATGTCGCCCAACGGAGCTACATTGTGGGATTAACCGCACTCTTCAACGGTATCATGACGGGGAGTTCCAACCTGGTGCTGGCGCCCGGGTATACCATGCTGTTCGCGTCCCCGGATGGCTCCGGCTATTACGGGGCACTGGAGTTCGGTGCTGGGGCGACGAATGACCTCTCCGGCTACAGCACGACACTGGGTGGGTTGGTGAGTCCCAATGGCCAGGGGTTGGTAAGGAATAGTTCCGCCACCTTGGCCACGCTGACGCTACAGCCTCCGGCGGGGGTAACGAACGATTACTCGGGTTCGATCGGCAGCTCGAACATTGCGCTGGTGGTGACCAATCGCGGGGTGCAGAAGCTGAGCGGGTCGTGTGTCTATACCGGGCTGACCCTGGTGGCGAACGGAACGCTGTTGGTGAATGGGCCGTTATCCAACGCGGGGGGATCGGTGGCAGTGACCGCGGGTGGGACATTGGGCGGAACGGGAACAATTAATCGGGCCGTGGCTGTGGCCAACGGGGCGATGCTGTCACCGGGTGATGGAGGCATTGGCACTTTAACCGTGAGTAACCTCATGCTTTCTGCGGGTAGCACGAATATATTTGAACTGGCCAGTACGTTGTCCGGCGACCAGGTGTTGATTAACGGAAATAATGCGCTAGGAGGGGTCTTGCAGGTGGTGGCGCGGGGTGGCTATGTGCCCGTAGCGGGCGATCATTTCCTGATTATGACTAATACGGGCGTGTTGTCGGGTTCCTTCGACAACATCGCGGCGGCACATGTCAACGTGGTGAGCAATGACATGGCACACACGGTGATCGGGCGGATCGGGGTTTATGTCAATGTTCCCGCAGGGAGCGTGACCCTGAGCAATTTTGTTGCCGGCACGGTAGCGCCGGTGATGGTTAACGGGGCGGCCACGGGGATCGGGGCGTATTCGGCTACGGTATCGGGGAATCTGGAGGATGAGGGTGGGGAGGCAACAACGGTAACCCTCCGCTGGGGAATCAGTTCTGGCGCCTTGAACAGCGTAACGAATCTTGGTGTTTGGACGCAGGGTGCGGTGAGTAATACGCTGACGGGTTTGACCCCTGTGACGGCTTACTACTACACATTTATGGCGAGCAACTCGGTGGGGCCATGCTGGCCCGCGACGACCAACGTCTTTACGACGACAAATGCGGCGCCAGTCATTGTACTGGCGGGAACGAGCAACATGTGGAACAACGCGGCGACGCTATGTGCGAGTTTGATCTCCACAGGAGTTTGGCCGACGACGGTATTCTGCTACTGGGGGACGAATTCCACGACGTTTGGCAATAGTACGAACCTTGGGATAGTACCCTTCGGGTTGGTCAGTAATGACGTCAGTCTGAATCCTTCTGCGACATATTACTGGACATACCGGGCGACGAATGCGGCGGGTGATGTCTGGGCATCGGCGACGAACGCGTTCACCACCTTTGAGGCGGGCGTGGATGAGGTTTGGGTCGGCGGACATGCCGGGAATTCCTGGACAAACGCGGCAAACTGGAATCCCGCCGGGGAAATTGACCCCAACAAGAACTATCTTGTGAACTCGCTAGCCAACACCTGTACGGTCACGGCGACTGGCACATTTATTGGAAAGAGTTTGACGATTGCGACCGGCGGCTTGCTCTGGATCCCTGAAGGCGGGATTTCAGCCCTGTTCAGTGGGACGGGGACGGGGCACACCAATGCCTTGATCCTGGCGGGAGGCACAGTCAGGATTTATGGATCGATTAATGCCATGTCATATCTCAGCGTCACCAACGGAATCAATGTGGCAGATGGAACCACGAATACGCTTCAGATGGATGAGAATTATTGTATTGCCGAGAATATTTCCAGTTTGACAGCCTTTTCCGGCGGAGGGGTGCTGAATAAGCGGGGGGCCGGCCTGTTGTGGTTGAACTCGCCCCATAGTCCTGCTTTTACAGGCACGGTAAATGTGAATGCGGGCATCATCATTCCCTCCAGCACTTGTTTTTCAAATGCCACCTTGTTTCTGAACCCCGGGGGGACCAATGCCCTGGCCAACATACCCTATTACTTCGGATTGCTGGTGTTGAACGGGGGGTATTTGTCCCAGGGCTATAATCAGTCCTTGAGTGGAAGTAATGCGGTTGTTCAGAAAAGCTATGTTCAGTTGTATAACACGAGCGTTAACGGGGTCATGACAGGGAGTTCGAATCTGGTACTGCTCCCTGGCTCCATCCTATCGATCGGAAATCCATTCAACGGGAGTGGTTACTATGGGGCTCTGGAATTCGGAGCAGGGGCATCATATGACCTAATGGGGCATGCCGCGACGCTGGGCGGATTGTTGAGTGGCGCTGGTGGAGCCGGCATTGTGAAAAACAGTGGCTCACAGGTGGCTACGCTCACGCTGCAGCCGCCGGTGGGCATGACGAACGACTTTTCGGGTATGATCGGCAGTTCAAACATTGCCCTGATGGTGACGAATTGCGGGGTCCAGAAGTTGAGCGGGTCATGCAGCTACACCGGGGTGACCACGGTGGCCGGCGGGACACTTATGGTGATCGGCACGTTGTCCAATGCGGTGGGGGCGGTGGGGGTGAATGCAGGAGGGACCCTCGGGGGAACGGGGTTGATTAACCGGACGGTTGCGGTGAATGCGGGCGGAATATTGTCCCCCGGCGATGCTGGCATCGGTACGCTGATAATGAGCAATCTGACGCTGTCTTCAGGGAGTACGAATTGGGTGGAGTTAGGCGATGGGTCACAGAGTACTCGTGTTATGGTAAATGGATCCCTTGTTCTGGATGGCGTGCTGAAGGTTGTGGTGTCGGATAATCATTTGCCTTATTACGCCAGTTTCCTGATTGCTACCAATACGGGATCGCTGTCAGGCTCTTTTGCCAATCTGGTGGATTCTTATGTAAAGGTAATGGATATGCACCGGGTTGCGACGATTGGGAAATTGCATGTAACCGTGAATTCCCATGCCGTTACGCTCGACCAATTTGAAACGCTAATAACAGGGTCGGTCTATTCAATCAGATGATCCAGAAAGAAAAGAGAACCGGTATGTTAAGAACCCGTAATATGGTGGTGACTTTTTGTATTGCCTCGCTATCGCTTTCTACCCTGGCGGGAGAGGCACCATCCCGGATGGCGGCGGCCCCTGCGCTGGTCGCCGGTATAAAAGTTCAGCCGGACAAGGCTCCGGATTGCTCCTCACTGAAGGCCATTGCCGAGTCCGTTACGCGAGGTTGCAAGAATAATGATGAAAAAGCCATTGCGGTCTACAATTTCATGATTCTGACGCATTACCATCGCAACTACCCGAACGAGCCGGGTGGCCTGTCAGTGCTCAAGGAGATCAACTGCTACGGATGGAGCCTGTGTGGCGGTCTTCATAGCGAGCAGTCGGCGATCTGGCGTGAGTTGGGCTGGAATTGGCGTTTTGTCGGTTGGGATGGTCACACGACGGTGGAGGCGCAGTATGATGGTCGCTGGCACTACCTGGATGCTTTTCTCAAGTTCTACGCCTGGATGCCGGATGGTAAGGGGGGACGCACCATTGCCGGTGAAGACGATCTTAGCAATAACGCGCAAACGCTGGTCACCGGGGCTTTTGAATTGGACAAGGCCCGTAACTGTGTCTATGCGAAAAATAATGCTTTTGTGACGAGCGGGGAGCAAGTCAACTGGCAGGCGCCAGCCTTACTCTCCTGTGGCGATACGCTCGACGGCGTAGTGAAGGGGCTGAAGAGCCATCGTGCCGGTAATAGTGCGGATAGCTGGATGGGCATCAATCATGCCACGGGATCTTACTCCACCGATGTGAACCTCGCTCCGGGCTACGCCATCGAAAACACATGGGATGCCCAGACAAATGCCTGGTTCTGGATCGGCAATAAGATGGCGCCGCGCCATACATGCCCCGGGCATAAGGATACGCGTAATGACCCTGCTTATGGCCTTGTCCTGGAACCATACATCAACAGCAAGCCAGGCCGGAGTTATGCCAACGGCATGTTGAACTTTGCACCGGACCTCGCCTCGGAGGCCGTGCTGAAATCGTTTGCGTCGACAGACAATGTCAAGCATGTGGGCAAGGCGCTTGTTCCGGTCGCCGCCGGTGCTCCCGGCCGCGTCACGTTCAGTCTGGCGACGCCCTATATGTTCACGCAGGCCAGCGGTGAGGCGGTTGGTGCGGACATCGTGGAGGTTTCGACAAATGGAGGTGTCACGTTTGTTGCGGTTGATGTGAAGGATTTTTCACAAGAAATCAATGGACATCTCGAGGTTCTCGTCAGGGTCACGTTCAAGGAATCATTGTTGGCGCTGAAGGTGCAGGCGGTGTTCCAGAATAACCCGGGCGCATTGCCTTACCTGTCGCCGGGACGCAACGAAGTGAACGTGTCTGTTGCGGATCCCAAATCGTTGGGGAATAATCAGTTGATCGTGACGTATGCCTATCGGCTCGGTTCGCGCGCCAAAAGTTTTGCAAAACTGTGTGCGGACGGCCGAGAAATTGCGAAACAGCACAACGCGAAATGGTCCGACACTATTACGGTGGTGCAGAAGCGCTTCTCGGCCAAGGATTTACCCGCCAAAATCGTCATCGACTGTCCTACTCCCAAGGGGCAATACCCCGTTTATCCCCGCATGGTCTCTGTGCGCCGGGAAGTGGTGGTTCCGGGAGGCGTTGTGCAACCGCTGCCAGCTGGTGCGGAGGAGGCAAAAGTGGCGTCTGAAGCCGAACTCCAGACGCTTCCCAGTCCGTTTCTGGTAGGGACTCAGCCGCCACCGGCATGGGCTGCCTCCGGCTCAAAAGAAAAAACCTTGGAGGGCGGGGCGGGTGACATGTCCTCGCCCATTGGCGGTGGGATACCTGTCAAAAGTGATGAAACCATGAAGATTCCGCTGACCTATGTGAATTTTTTAAACGACAAAGGGGAGTCGGGTGTTAGGGGGGCGCTGCGTTGGCCCAAGGCAAGCGATGCTCCCGGCAAAGTGGTGGCCGGGATGGTGTTGGTCAAGGGGGACTTGAAAAAGTTGGCAGGCAAGCATATTGCTGCCGTTCGTCTGGTGGTGCCCGTCGCTGAAAGTCATAAGAGTGCACCGGCTAAACTCGGGGCATTTCTGCTTGTGGTACCCCCTGATTTTCGTAAGGCGTTTAAGGAGGGTGGTTTGCCTGAGGTGGCTGGAACGTGTATCGTTCCCCTGCGGGAGATGCCTTACAATCCGGCAAAGCCGTTCTCCATCGATGTAACGGATGCCGTCAAGGCGTCGGTCAAGTCGGCGACCCCGTTCTATGGGTTTGCCCTGCGGTTAGTTCCTGATCGCGAGGTTGACAATGGTTATACGGTGAGTTGCAAGATTTCGCCGACCGATCCCGTGATTCTGGAGGCTGACCTTGTCACCAAGTGAGGCTTTGGATGAGGAGCGCATGACTGAATACATATTGAAGTCAAGTTCATTGCCGTTGAATGATTCCTGGGATGTCATTGTCGCCGGAGGCGGTCCGGCCGGGTGTACCGCGGCGGCGGCGGCGGCGCGTGAGGGGGCGAAAACGCTGCTGCTGGAGTCGACGGGGGCGCTCGGAGGGATGGGCACTTCTGGCTTGGTACCGGCTTGGTGCCCTTTTACTGACAAGCAACGCATCATTTACGGGGGCATGGCGGAGAAGCTCCTCAAGGACTGTATCGGCGGCATGCCACATGTTTCAGCGGACGGATTTGATTGGACGCCCATTGACCCCGAACTGTTGAAACGACTTTATGATGACCTCGTGACCCAGTATGGTGTAACGGTTCTGTTTAACTCTTTCGTGACGCGGGTGGAGTGTGACGTGCCGGGTCACATTGATGCCGTTATTGTGGCCAACAAGGCCGGTCTTACGGCCTTCAAGTCCAAGATTTATGTCGATGCAACAGGGGACGCCGATGTAGCGGTTTGGGCTGGTGCGGAATTTGAGAAAGGTGACGAGTCAGGGAACCTTCAGCCTGCGAGTCACTGCTTTACGCTTACGAATGTCGACATGTATGCGTATCAGCATTGCGGTATGCTGAAGAACAGTCCCAGTCATAATATCATTGATGATATTGTGGCTTCGGGCAAATACCCGAACATTCCCGACCACCATGCCTGCAATAACATGATCGGACCGGGCGCAATCGGGTTCAACGCCGGTCATATCTGGGAGGTGGATAATACGGATCCCTTTTCGGTCAGCAAAGCCCTTATGAAAGGGCGGAAAATGGCTAAAGCGTTTCGCGACGCGTGTGCTGAATATTTCCCTTCAGCCTTCGCTAATGCCCACTTGACCCAGACGGGAGCGCTACTCGGAATCCGGGAAACCAGGCGTGTCACGGGGGATTACACGCTTACCGTCGATGATTTCATTAACAGGCGTCATTTCCCGGATGAAATATGCCGCAACAGTTATTATGTGGATGTTCATCACAAGAAAACTGAGATTGCGAGAGACAAGGAGCTGGCGTCAACCGCGATCCGGCTCGAGGCCGGTGAATCGCATGGCGTTCCGTATCGCTGCCTGACGCCCAAGGGACTACGCAATGTTCTTGTGGCAGGTCGAAGCATTTCCACGGATCGTCCGGTTCAGGGAAGTACGCGAGTGATGCCTGTGTGTCTGTGCATGGGCGAAGCGGCGGGTCTTGCCGCGGCAATGGCCGCAGGTGACGGATCGACCGATGTTCATGCGGTCAATACCGATGAGTTGAGAAACCGGCTCAGACATTACGGGGCGTACCTGCCCTCAGGCGATCGAGGTGAGATGTGAAGTCAAAGAATACAAGACAAGATGGAGGTGATGCCGAGCACGCCGTTGATCCGGCCTTCGAGGCGCGCTGTCAGCATGTACGGGAGCATTTCTTTTCGCGTAATCCCAAGTATTGGCCGTGTTTTAAAGACCCTGGCTTCAGCCAGATCATTGAATTCAGGAACCGTCACCTGAAACCGGATCACCGGCTGCTTTCCTACAATGGCGGGGTGGGCCTGCGCCAGCAATTGATGACGCAGGACCGGATTCCACCGGGAATTCAGTTGCCGGGCGGTCAGCCTGATGGCCTGCTGCGCTTTGCCGCGGCGCTGTCCAAGGATTGGGAAAATCCTGCCAGCGTTGAGAATGTGATCACCATGCCCTGCGATCCCGCCATTTACGGGGCGATGATGGGGTTGCTGGCCAACCCGAATCTGGTCTACACCGAATATTCAGGAATGGCTGATGAACTGGAGAAAAATGTGGTGCGCCAGATGGCGTCCCTCGCAGGCTATGACGTGGGGCAGGCGGCCGGGTTGTTTACCCAGGGAGGCACCTTTTGCAATCTTTACGGGTATCTGACGGGCATCCGGAAATCGCTGCCGGACGCCAAGCGCCTCGGGATGGGGGCGGGGCGTGATTACCGGATTATGAATTCGCAGGGCGGGCACTATTCGAACATCACCAACTTATCGCTACTGGGTGTTGATATTGAGGGCCGGACGATCCGGATCAAGATCAATGAACGTAACGAGATCGATCTGAATGATCTTGAACAGCATTTGCGTGCCTGCTTTTGCCTGGGGTGCCCTGTTCCCGCCATTATGCTCACGATGGGAACCACGGATACGTTTGCCGTGGACCGGGTCAAGCCGGTATATGACTTGCGCAACCGCCTCTGCGAGCAGTACGAAGTGAAAGTGAAGCCCCATATTCATGTCGATTCCGCAATCGGATGGGCGCTTCTTTTCTTTCTTTCTTATGATTTCGACGGCAATCCGTTGCACATTAATGAGTCAACCCTGGGCGGGCTGCGCCGGAACGTGGAGTTGTTCAAGGAGTTACAGTTCGCCGATTCGTTCACGGTTGATTTTCAGAAATGGGGGTATGTGCCCTACACATCAAGTCTGGTGATGTTCAAGGACAGGGATGACTTGAAGGCGCTGGAAAATGATCCTGAGAACTTCTCATATTTCGAGAGGGATGTTCAGGGGCAGTCCCATCTTCAATCCACGATTGAATGTTCGCGCGGGGCGGCAGGGGTCTTCGGGGCCTATGCGGCCTTGAACTATATGGGTATCGAGGGGTATCAGGTCGCGATTGCGAATTGTCTGCAAAATGCGGATTATTTCCGATACCGGCTCGGACAATTTCCGAACATCAAGGTGGTGGCTCCCGAGAATCAGGGGCCGAGTGTGGGGTTCAGGATCTATGATCCGGCCATTGTATCGGATGCAGAGGCGGCGTATGACTTTGAATATCAGACGTCCGGGAGCCCGGAATACCTGACCTGGCTGCAGCGCAACAATGACTGGCATCGGCAGCTGTTTTTGCAGCGTGGGAAGGTCGGGTTGTTTACCAACTGGGTCGAATTTGTGGCCCATACCGCCTATGACGCCAAGGGCCGTTACCACCGGCTTCCCGGTGAGAAGGCGGTGTTCTTAAACCCTGTCACCACCCGGCGCGAGATTGATTTGTTCATCAATCATCTGATGTCTTGATGGGAAAAGGCATTACTTCACAATATCGAAGTTGCAGACGAGCGGCAGGTGGTCCGAAAAGGTGACGGGGGGCATTTGGAAATCGCGGATGACGATGCCCGGGCTGTGCAGGATGAGGTCCAGTTCCATCTTGGGTGACCAGCTCGGGTAAGTGGCGGCATGGCTGATGTTGGCACTTTTCAGGTTGGTGGCGGCGAGGAATAATTCAATTTCAGGATCGCCCCAGAAGACATTGAAATCGCCTGCGATCATATAGGGCGTTTTCAAGTCCTTCACCAGCGAATACAGCTCGCATAACTGGTGCTGGCGATGGCGGAATTTAATGGAGAGATGCACCAGGAACAGGGTGACTTCCTCCAATTCCAATTGGATGACCAGCCGTTTCACCCCGTGATCAAAATAGAGGAAGCGCTGTTCCTTGATGACATCACGGGTCAGGAAGGCATTCATCTGGCGGTTGGCAATGGGCATGAACCGGACCCAGGAGTGGTCCCCGTATTTGGATTTGTACGTGTGGTAGTGCCCCAGGGCGGAAGCAATATATTCGGCCTGATTCTGCCGGCTGGAGCGGAAGGACCCGCCATCCACCTCCACCAGACCGACAATGTCCGGCTGCTGGGCATGGATGAAGGCGGTGATCTGGTCCAGCATGGGGCCGGTCCGTTTCAGGTAGCCGGAGCCCGGAAAGGGGAGATGGAAGCGCCGCCCGATGCCTGCCCCGTAGCGTACGTTATAGAGTAGGAATTTCATGATGGGCTCATGGGGTGGAAATGGTCCCGCTTCCGAGCACCAGGTCATCGGCATAGAAAACCACAATCTGGCCGGGAGTGATGGACATCTGGGGCTCGTCAAAAATGGCCTCAATCAGGTCGGTGCCCGGCAGTGCCTGAATGACGGCCGGAGCCTCTTTGTGTTGTTGCCGGATTTTGGCGTGAACCCGGAGTGGTTGGGTGGGAGCGGCGGGGAGGCCGATCCAGTTCAACTCCCGGGCGACGAGCCGGCTTGAAAACAGTTCCGAATACGCCCCGACCACTACCGTGTTGGTGCAGGCATCGATCCTGAGGACGTGCAGGGGATCTGCGGTGCCGCCGATGCCCAGCCCTTTACGTTGGCCAATGGTGTAATGGATGATGCCGCGGTGCTGGCCCAGGACCTGGCCCTGAAGGGTCACAATGGGCCCCGGCGTCTGCTCCTTCTCGCCAAAAAGGACCCCGTAGTCCTTGCTCTCAATGAAATTCTGGCTCTCCGGTTTGTCGGCCACATCATCCCATCCGATTTCCCGCGCGATGGCTTTGACCTCGGGTTTGGTCATGCCGCCCAACGGGAAAAGGACCTGGCTGAGCTGGGTCTGGGAGAGGTGCGAGAGGAAGTAGGTCTGATCCTTGGCCGGATCCACGGAGCGGCGCAACTGCCAGCGGCCGGTGGCGGAATCCTGTCCCACCTGGGCATAGTGGCCGGTGGCAAAGGTATCGAAGGCGATCCCCTGTGTTCGGGCACGGTCCAGCAGCAGGCCGAATTTCATGCTGCGGTTGCAGCGTACGCAGGGATTGGGGGTGCGGCCGGCGCGGTATTCGGCACGGAAATAATCGAGCACCTCCGTGTTATATTCCGGCGCCAGTGAAATCACATGGTGGGGAATTCCCAACCGGTCGGCCAGGGCTTTGGCGGCGGCAATATCACGGGGTTCCCCCGGGCCGTAGCAGCCCGAAAGCCCTTCGTCGAGGAGGGGAAGCGAGCCGTCCCAGATCTGCATCGTCAGGCCAAGGACATCAAGTCCCTGTTTTTTGAGCAGATAGGCGGCCACGGAGGAGTCAACCCCTCCACTCAAGCCGACGGCGATCGTTGGATGATGGTGTGAAAGCATCCGGTAATAATGGGGAAATGTGCGGGTTAACGCAACCGGAAAGAGAGAGTGAGATAATGATTAAGACGGGGAAGGCAGGGTCTTTTGTTTTTGACTCATTTCGGCTCTCCGGATGCGACAGAGCGCATCCCTCCATTGTGAAAACACCTGATATTTTCATGATTTCAATTATTAATGGAGGGTTTCGCTCTGTCGAAACCAGTGCCAAAAGGGCCAAAACAAAAGACCCTGGACGGGGAAGGGGTGGTCATGCACGTTTTCCTTTACGCTTTGGCCGATAATCAGGTAACTTAACCGCCCGATTGAGACAGCGTGAAAGATCTGATTCCCGATAAGCTGGGTCCCGGTGAGAGTCGGGGGCTATGCGACGGAGACGGGCAAAATCCCGCCAGGACCGGAAGGTAGCAACGGTATGCCAGGTGTCCGGGCGCCGTAGTTTTTCTGATTTGAGCCGGGGCCCGGCTTAACGGGAATCAGGGATTGCGTTGAACTGACAAAACCGGGGAGATCTGTTTATGGCGTATGAAGTGTTGGCAAGAAAATGGCGGCCGCAACAGTTTGCGGATGTGGTCGGGCAGGGGCATGTCACGCAAACGCTGCAGAATGCCATTACGGCCAACCGGATCGCCCACGCCTACCTTTTCGTCGGACCGCGCGGCACGGGGAAAACCTCGCTGGCCCGGCTTTTTGCCAAGGCCCTGAATTGCAAGAACGGGCCGACCATCACCCCTTGTGATGCCTGTGACTCCTGTCGCGAGATTGTCTCGGGCACCTCGATGGATGTTCTGGAAATCGACGGGGCCTCGAACAACGGCGTCGAGCAGGTCCGGGATTTGCGTGACAATGTGAAATTCGCGCCCGTGCACGGGGCCTACAAGATCTACATCATCGATGAAGTCCATATGCTCAGCACGGCGGCATTCAATGCCCTGCTGAAAACGCTCGAGGAGCCGCCAGCCCATGTGAAGTTTTTCTTTGCCACCACCGAAGCGCACAAGGTGTTGCCCACGATCGTATCGCGGTGCCAGCGTTTTGACCTGCGGCGCATCCGGACGGAATTGATTGTGGAGCGGCTGAACCTGATTGTGAAGGAGGAGCACATCTCGCTCGACAGCGATGCCGCCCTGGCGATCGCCCGGGGGGCCGAAGGGGGACTGCGGGATGCGGAATCCGCCCTCGATCAGCTGATCGCCTTCAGGGGGGATACGATTACCGAGGCGGATGTCCTGGCCGTGTTCGGACTGGTGTCGCGCCAGACTCTGGAAGCCCTGGCGATGGCGGTCCTCAAGGGCGATGTGACGGAGCTGGTCCGTATCATTGGTGAGCTGGATGCCTCCGGCAAGGACATGCAGCGGTTGGTGCTGGAGTTACTGGACCAATTCAGGTCTCTGCTGATTTTCATCTGTGCGCCCACGTCCGCCGCCAGTCTGGATATTGTCGAGAGTCAGCTGGAAAGTTTCAAGAAACAGGCCGGGCTGGCCACGCCTGACCGGTTGATGCGGATCGCGGAAATCCTGTCGCAGGCGGAAGACCGCATGCGTTATTCCCTTTCCCGCCGGACCCTGGTTGAGACGTCGCTCATCCGGTGCGCGCTCTCCACGCTGGTGTCCGTCGACGAGTTGTTGCAACGGGTGGATGCGTTACGGCAGTCGTTGGGGATTTCTCCCGCCGTTGCCGTTGCGCCCACCGCCGTACGGGAAGCCGCTCCCGCCCCTGCAGCGCGGCCTGCGCCGCCGCCCGTGCGTGTGGCGCCCGCGGCGCCCCCTCCGGCCGCCCGGCCCGCTCCGGTTAAACCGGCTTCGGCTCCGGCGTCCGCGCCCACGCCGGCCAATGAACTGGACCATCTGATGGCGCAATGGCGGAGTGAAATTGTGGAACGTGTCGGGCGGGTGCCGACGGCCGCCCTGGCGCGTAACCTGCTGCTGGATGCCCGTCCGCTGGCGGTGGAGCCCATGCGGGTTGTGATCGGGTTTGATCCTGAGTTTTCCGGTAATCTTGAGAAAATCAAGGTGCCGCACTACCTCAAGGCCATTCAGGGAGTGCTGACCACCTTTTTGAAACGGCCGGTCAATGTTGAGTTTCAGCTGATTTCATCGGCAGGGCCGGTGGATGTGCCGGCGGATCATGTCGAGGAAAAGACGGGCGCGAAGTCACGGCAGGATTGGTACAAGGAGCCGGTGGTGCGAAAGACCCTCGAGTTTTTCAACGGGTCCATTACGGATATCCGGGAGTAGTGTGTAATCCCTAATCGTAATCTTAATCTTAATCATAATCCTATGGAGACGAAATCATGAACGTAATGAAGATGATGAAGCAGGCCCAGACGATGCAGAAGGACATGGAGCGCGTTCAGGCCGAGCTGGCTCAAAAACGGGTGGAGTTTTCCAGCGGGGGCGGAATGGTGACGGCCGTCGCGACGGGGGATGGCAGTATTTCCGGTATCAAGATTGATCCCCGCGTGATTGTGGCGTCCGACAAGGAATTGCTGGAGGATATGGTGTTGGCCGCCGTGGACGGCGCGATCAAGAAGAGCCGTGAGATGGCCGCCGCGGACATGCAGAAGGTGACCGCCGGTCTGGCGATGCCGGGCCTGTTTGGACACTAACACGCCATGAACGGGCTTGAGTATCTCGATCGGATCACCACGGCCCTGGGTAAACTCCCGGGCATCGGGCGGCGTTCTGCCGAACGCATGGCCTACCGCCTGGCCGGTGATCCCGAGGGTGTGCTGCGGGAACTCGCCCTGGCGTTGCAGGAGGCCCGCGAGAATATCCGGCTTTGTAACCTCTGCGGCAGCCTCACCACCGTGGCGGAAATGCCCTGCCGGATCTGTACCCATCCTTCGCGGGACGGGGCGATGGTGTGTGTGGTGCAGGATCCCAGTGATATCGTGGCCCTTGAACGGACCGGCATCTATAAGGGGCGCTATCATGCCTTGATGGGGATCATTTCGCCGATGCATGGGGAGGGACCGGGCGATATCCGTCTCCAGGCGCTGTTTAAACGGCTGGATACCGAGGGCTTTCAGGAGGTCATCCTGGCACTGGGAACGGATGCGGAAAGCGAGGCGACGGCCAGTTACATTGCCGAGGTGCTGAAACCGCGGAAACTCCGCATCACCCGTCTGGCCACCGGTATTCCGGTGGGGAGCGGAATTGGCTATTCGGATGGCCTGACGTTGGCCCGCGCCATGAAGGGGCGGCAAAGCCTGTAAATGTAAGGAATAGGATTCATGTCATCATTACCTGAAAAAATTCTAAAGCGCAGTGATTTTGCGTCCTATCGGCGGCTACTTCAATACACGCGTCCTTATCTGGGACGGCTGACACTGGGCGTGCTGTTCGGGTTTATCTGTGCCGGGGCGAATACAGGGCTGTTGGCCTTTGTGAATAAGGGAATCCCGTATTTTTACAGTGCGGAGACGCCCCGCCATACCATCATCCTGATTGCGCTGGTGTTGCCGGCGGTGGCCTTGATCCGTGGGATTGCTGATTTTATCACCCGCTATCAGATCCGCTGGGTTGGGTCACGCGTGGTCATGGATTTGCGCAATGCGATTTTCGAAAAATTGAACGAACTCTCCTTGTCCTATTTTGTTTCCAGCCGTTCCGGTGAACTGATTGCCCGCACCACCAATGATCCGATGGCCGCTGAAAATGCCGTCTCCGTGGTGGTGGAGGATCTGGCCAAACAGCCCCTGACGTTGATCGGGGCCGTTGGGTACCTGATTTATATTGATCCGTGGCTGGCGTTCATCAGTCTGGTATTGTTTCCGATCTGCATCATCCCGGTGGCCATCTTCGGCCGCAAGTTGCGCCGCTTCACGCGGGAGGCGCAACAGCGTGTGGCTGATCTGGTGTCCGTATTACAGGAGACGATTGGAGGCGTACGCGTCGTCAAGGCCTTCGGGATGGAGGCCTACGAGGGTCGTCGTTTCGGTGATCAGAACCTAGCCTTTTTCGGGCGAACGATGAAGGGGGTGAAAGCCAATACCTCGGTCGAACCGATGATTGTTTTTATCTCCTCCTTTGGATGCAGCCTGGTGTTGATCTACGTCTGGGCGCGCGGCATGCCCGTCAGTGACTTCCTGACGTATGCGATGGCCCTGTTCATGATGTACGAACCGGTCAAGAAGATCAGCCGCATTCATCTCCAGGTTCAGCAGGCCTTGTCCTCGGCAGACCGGATTTTTGATCTGCTGGATACGCCGGTGGATGTGAAGGAACGCGCCGGGGCGGTCGCGTTCACCGGTCCTGTGCAGTCCATCACCTTTGACAAGGTGATGTTCGCCTACGGGCAGGAGCGCACGATCCTGGATGGGGTGGACCTCGAGGTACGCGGGGGACAGCGCATCGCGATCGTGGGCGGGTCGGGGTCCGGCAAGACCACGCTGGTCAACCTTCTGCCCCGGTTTTATGACGTGACCGGCGGGACCATGATGATCAATGGCCGGGATGTCCGTGAGTTCACGATCCCGTCGCTCCGGCGGCTGATGGGGATTGTGACGCAGGATACGGTGTTGTTCAACGACACGGTGGCTAATAATATCAGCTATGGGTCGAAGGAGGCGTCGCGGGAGGAAATGATGGCGGCTGCCAAGCGGGCGTATGCCCACTCCTTTATCATGGAGATGCCCCAGCAGTATGAGACGGTCATCGGCGATCTTGGTGTCCGGTTGTCCGGGGGGCAGAAACAACGTCTGGCCATTGCCCGCGCGATGCTCAGGAATCCACCCATTATGATTCTGGATGAAGCCACCAGTGCGCTCGACACCGAGTCGGAACGGTTGGTGCAGTCGGCGTTGCATGAACTGATGACAGGGCGGACGGTGTTTGCCATTGCGCACCGGCTCTCTACCATTACGGACTGCGACCGGATTATCGTTTTAGATAAAGGACGGATTATTGAGGCTGGAACGCACGACGAACTATTGGCCCTGAATGGCCAGTATAAGCACCTTTATGATTTGCAGTTTGCCGGATGAGTCCAGATTTTTGATTTTTTCTTTTGTTTAAGGGCATAGTTTTGATATTAACAAGGTTTCCTTTGGAGTGTGTTCCGGGGAGGTGATAGGTGTATCAGTTGAAAAAAGAGGCATATCTATGAAATACGGACGATTTTTCGGGTTCTTAATGGTCGCTGGACTGGCGACAGGCGTGATGACAACCCATTCGGCAAAGGCGCAGGAGAAGGGGGACCGGCATCCCTGGAGTATCTCTGTGATGCCTGGTTTTATGGACATGGAAGGGGATTTCCCGACCAAGGACGGCTTTATCGGATCGGTCAAGTTGGGTTATGAATTAAATGACTGGTGGTCGTTTGAGGGGGGCGCCTTTCTCGCACCCTCGTTGGATGCGCAAACAACACCCCGCCGTGATGCCTCCACCGGTGGAGTCTGGAAAGATGTCAACCTTCTGGCCGAGCAGACCGGAGATGCGGGCATCAGCAGCACCACAGGATATGGCTTCACTTTGGACGCCCTCTTTCATCCCACTCCCTGGAAGCGTCTGGACCCCTATTTGACCATCGGGGGTCAGGGCATCGGATTTACCGATGACTTGAAGGACTATGACCGTTTCGCCTTGGGCATCCGGGCCGGTGGGGGCGTGATCTATAATATCAATGACTCATGGGGCGTGCGCGCTGATTACCGGGCGGCCTTTGCGGAAGGGACGGACAAGGGCACGGTTAACTCCACGACGGAGGTCGGTGTCCGTTATGTGTTTGGAGCCGATGTGCCGCATAAGTTTGTTGTCTCCGGTGGCCCCAAGGACAGTGATGCCGATGGGTTGACGGATGATGAAGAGATCAACGTCTATGGTACGAATCCCCTGGATCCTGACACGGACCATGATGGATTGAGCGATTTCGATGAAGTGCGCAAGTACAAGACGGATCCCCTGAATCCCGATACTGACTTTGACGGGCTGAAGGATGGCGCCGAAGTCTATAACTACCATACCGATCCGTTGTTACGTGATACCGATGGTGGTGGCGTGGCCGATGGTCACGAAGTGATCGAAGATGGCACGAATCCCTGCGCTGGGCATGGGGCGGATGACTTGCAGCTTTTCGAATTGAACATTCAGTTTGATTACGACAAGGATGTGATCAAGTCGGAGTATTTCAAGGACTTGGACATCATTGGCAAAGTGTTGCAGCGGGATCCCGGGGCGACCGCCCGCATTGAGGGGCATGCCGACAAGCAGAAGAAATCCAGCAAGCCGCACAATGACCAGTTGTCTGAGCGTCGTGCCAAGGCCTGCGCCAATTATCTGGCCACCAAGTGGGGCATCAAGCCCTCTGACATGAAGGCTGTTGGTTATGGCTTCAGCCGTCCGAAAGCGAAGAACGATCCGATTGTCGGCAATCCGGTGAACCGTCGCGTTGAGGTGTATATCCGCAAGTCCGGCAAGCCTGAACCGACCGCGCCGATGACGCAGGTGGAAATCAACAAGGTGGGCGCCGTGGTGCCCGTTGAAACGAAATAATCACTGATTATGGTGGAAGGCCCGGAACAGGAATGTTTCGGGCCTTTTTGTTTAAGTGAGAAATCATGAGTCCGGAGATTCCGTTATCCATTGGGCTGCGCCTGCGATTCAAGGTTGAGGCGTGGCTGTTTGCCGGGGCGATGCGTCTGATCCCGTCGCTTTCCCGCAAGAGTGTGACGCGGCTGGCGCGCCTGTTGGGCCGGCTCGGCTGGATCCTCTCCCTTCGGGATCGGCACATTGCCAAAGCCAATCTCGATCTGGCCTTCGGGGAGACGCGTACGGCCAGGGAGAAAAACCTCATTGGACGGCAGGCCTTTACCACGTTTGCGCAAACCGGGCTTGATTATTTCTGGTTTTCCCGCGACCGGGTGCAGCGCATGCGCGAGTGGACGGCCGTAGATGAGTCGGCGCTGAAATGGATGCATCCTGGCCGGTTGGTCGGAGTGACCGCCCATTTCGGAAACTGGGAAATTCTGGGATGGCTCTTTGTCTTGAATGGCGCCAGCGTGTCCAGTGTGGCCAAGCCGGTCAAGAACCCGATGATCGATGCGGAGATCAACCGGATCCGGATGCTCTCCGGGCAACATATTGTGCCGCGGGACGGGGCGCTGAGGGCCCTGGTGCGTGCCTTGAAGAGCGAGGGGACAGTCGCCCTGCTTCTGGATCAGGATACGCTTCCTGCCGAAGGGGGCGTGTTTGTTCCCTTTTTTGATGTTCCCGTGCCCATTTCCTCGGCCGGCGCCGGGCTGGCGCTCAAACTCAGCGCTCCCATTCTGATGGCCTATTGTGTGTGCAATGCCGAGGGGCGCTATTTCTGCTATGCCCGGGAGGTATTTCTTCCTGAACAGATTGCCGGGATGAGTTCCGAGGAGGTGACGGCTAAAATCACCGCCTCCCTGGAAGCGGAAATCCGGCGTAATCCCGGTTGCTGGCTCTGGAGCTATAAACGGTGGAAGCGGCGGCTTCCCGGCGTGGATCCCGCCCGGTATCCCTACTATGCGGATTGCTGAAGCGTCTCAAACGTTCATCAATCATTTTTCAGACAGAATTTACATAATAAGACAAAATGGCGTTGAGTGCGTGCCGATTTGCCATTTTGTACATTTTGTTCATTCTGTCTGATTTTCTTTTCCAGCTTTCGGTTCGGTTCTCCAGCGGCGGTGAATCCAGGTCCATTGGTCGGGGTATTCCCTGACCACCTCTTCAATGACTTTCGTGTAAAGCTGCGTGTAGGCCTGGATCGTTTCCGGCTTGCGGTCCGGCGGCGGGGGGATGGCGGGGTGGGCCTTGATGAGATGCCGGCCATTCTCCAGGCGGATCATGAAGACGGGAACCACGGCCGCGCCGGATTGCGCGGACATATACGCGAGCCCGGGCGAGGTGCAGGCTTTTTTGCCGAAGAAATCAACGAAGATCCCCTCCGTATCAATCATGTTCTGATCCAGGACAAAGGCGACGATCTCATTCTTGCGCAAGGCGCTCAGGCACTGGCGATACGAATTGTGGGCCGGCACAAACTTGAGACCAAACCGGCTCCGGGCATTCATCCAGAATTTATTGATGGCGACATTCTTGATGTTCTTGGTAATCACCGTGGTCGGGAAATCGAACTTGGGGGCAAAGGTGCATAACAGATCGAAGTTTCCCAGATGGGCGGAGAGCACCAGTAGTCCTTTACCTGCGGTGAGAACATCATGACTGTAGGCTTCGTTTTCCCACAGGATATTTTCTTCCAGATAGGCTTTTGAGACGGAGGGGAGCCGGAATTCCTCAATGAGGTTCATCCCGAGATTTTGATACATCCGGTCGGCAATCCCGGCGAGTTCCTGTTCCGTTTTCTCCGGGAAACTGCGGTGCAACGCCTCCAGCGCCTCGTTGCGGCGAAGCCGTAACACAGACCCGAAAAACCAGCCCAATCCCCGTCCGAAGGCGAGGGCGCGCGGAAGCGACAGCCAGGCAAAGAAACGGGTCAATCCTTTTAGTATGAAATGAAGCATAGGGGGAATACCGTATTCAGAAACAGGGTGCGGGTCAAGTCAGGGTGTCACTTATTTTGCCGCTTTTATCTTTACGCTTTTTGCGGAAGAACTCCTGAAGCATGGCACGGCAGGCGTTCTCAAGGATGCCCTGAATCACCTCCGGACGGTGGTTGAGCTGGGGATGATTCAGGATATTGAACACCGAGATGGCGCCCCCCCGCAGGGGGTCTGCCACGCCGAACACGACCACGGGGATGCGGGCCAGCACAATCGCCCCGGCACACATGGGGCAGGGCTCCTTGGTCACATAGAGCACGGTCTCCGTCAGGCGCCAGTCGCCGACGGCGGAGGCCGCCTGGGTGATGGCGATCATTTCCGCATGGGCGGTCGGATCCTTCAGCAATTCGGTCTGGTTATGCGCGCGGCCGATGATGGCCCCGGCCTTGATGATAATGGCCCCCACCGGCACCTCATCCGCATCGGCCGAGAGTTGCGCCTCCCGGAGAGCCAGCTGCATATAATGGTCATGGGTTGGCTCGAACATGAGGTGGCCTCAGGGGGGTGGGGGGGCTCAGGCGTCCGTCATTTCGTCATAGAACTTGACGATATCGGTGCTGTTTCCCTTTTCCATAAACTCCATGGCTTCACGGGGATGCCGGTTCAAAATTCCGCTGATCATGTAGGGAATGCTGAATCCCCAGAAAAAGTCTTTCCGGAAGGGCTCGATATCCTCCTGAATGCACTTCAGCAGCGGCCGCATGCGGTATTTCGGGTTATGCAGGAAGCCGAGCAGCAGCTCCATCTGGCAATTGCCGGCCCCGCGCCCGAGTCCCGCGAGACTGGCATCCAGATAGTTGGCCCCGCAGATAATGGCTTCGATGGTATTGGCGTAGGCCAGATTGCAGTTATTGTGGGTGTGGATGCCCACTTCTTTGCCTCCCACCTTGGCGTACTTGTGGAACTTATGCATCAATGCGCGGATCTGTTCGCTGTAGAGAGTTCCAAAGCTGTCCACCAGATACATCACGTCCACTTCCGACTGGCTGAGCGCTTCCAGGGCGCCATCGAGTTCGCATTCCGGGACCGTGGAGATGGCCATCAGGTTGATGCAGGTTTCATAGCCCTTGTCATGGGCATCCTTGATCATTTCCAGGGCCGTGGGAATCTGGTGGATGTAGGAGGCGACCCGGATCATGTCGATGGCGCTCTGGTCACGCGGGAGAATGTCGTGGTGATAATCCGTACGCTCGGCATCCGCCATGACGGAGATTTTGGTATCCCCCTTCTTTTCGCCGACGACCTCACGCAGGACCTCCTCGTCGCAGAATTTCCAGAGACCGTTTTCCGTCTGGGAGAAGATTTTCTTGGACCCTTTATAGCCGACTTCCATGTAGTCGACGCCCGCCTCACAACACGTCTGATAGACGGATTTCACGAGACTGATATCGAACTTGTGGTTGTTCATCAGGCCGCCGTCACGAATGGTGACATCCATGACCTTGATTTCGGGACGGTACGAAAGCCAGCCTTTGCTCCCGCTAATTTGTTCAGTACTTGCCATAAAATGAGCTCCTCTCTTGATAATCCTGCCCCCCTGGCCATCAGGAGGGCGGTATTGAGTCTGTTTTTAGTCCATTTGTCAATGCGCGAAAAATCCGTACCCGTAAAAAACGATTCCGTTTTGGGGAGAAGGTGTTAAAATCAGAGCTCTTTATGTTTTCTGCAACCGGACAACGCGTTCGTTTTCTCAGGTGTGATAATGAGTGCTAAGCAGGCTAAATTACTTGTAACGAGTTGGAGCACAATTCGTTATGAATTACTTAATACCCGTATTTCCGATTTATCCCTCTCGATCAAGGGCTCGCCGCTTGAGGGGATGATCCAGCAGATCAGCCGTGAACTTCAGGCCAAGGGGATCAATTTTGTGCCGGAATTTTACCTGACGGATAGCTGGGGCTGTCCCGATGAAGTGCCGGCGGTGGGGATTCCCTTCTATCTGGCGGACCGGCGGTTGGCCCGGATCGAGGAAGAACAAACCGGTGAAATTGAAGATACCCGCACAACGTTGATGTATTTGCGGCATGAAGTCGGTCATGCGTTGAACTATGCGTACCGCTTGTGGGAGTGGCCGGGCTGGACGGATGTGTTCGGAAAATTCTCGAAGCCGTACCGGGATGTGTTTCTGCCGGATCCGTCCAGCAGGGATTTTGTACGGCATCTGGTTC
The DNA here is from genome assembly GCA_037128595.1 of bacterium. NCBI lineage: Bacteria > bacterium. The sequence goes on along the minus strand of JBAXWB010000002.1, from coordinate 110,770 downwards.
ACAGCCAGTATGGCCGGAGCTACGCACAGAAGCACCCGGATGAGGATTTTGCCGAGACCTTTGCTATCTGGCTGACCCCGCGTTCGGGTTGGCAGCGCAAGTACCGGTTCTGGCCGGCCATGCGGAAACTGGCGTTCGTCGCGAAATTAATGAAAAGTTTGAAACGACAGGCGGCGCCCGAGGTGGCTTCAGGGCCGCTGCTCAATCCGGTCTCGGAAATGACGATGCTGTTGGCTGAGCATTATGGTCAGCGGGCGGAACGCTACCGTGAGGCCGCTCAGGGCTATGTGGATGATAAATTGCAGCAGGTGTTTCCCAAGGTCCGTGCGGAAGCACAGGTGCCGGCCTGCCTGTTTATCCGGCAGCACCGGAACCGGTTGGCGTCAAGCATCAGCATCTGGTCCGGACTGGATTCCGAGGAAGTGACCACGATTATCGAGAAACTGGCCGACCGCTCCAAATTCCTGAACCTGCGGATGCCCCGGCGCAAGGGGACCGAAAAGCTGGTCGAAATCACGTCGCTCGCCACCTCCCTGGCCAAGGACTTCGCCTATACCGGACGGTTCACGGGATAATTAAATCATCGGCACGCCGACATCGAAGGAGGGGCCTTCCATGGCGATTTTGACGATCTGCTGGAGCAGGTGCGGATAATCAATGCCCGCTTTCTCAGCGGAACGGGCCAGGGCCACGCTTTCATCCAGGGACGGGTTGCAGTTGACCTCAAGGACGCGGGGTTGGCCCACTTCGTCGAGCCGGATATCCACACGGCCATATCCCCAACCCCCGACCGCACGGAAGGCGCGCAGGGCAATGGCGCTGATCTCTCGGGCCAGATAGGGTTCCACCTCGGCCGGACAGATCACCGACGTCTTCTGGTACTCGACACTGTCTTCCATCCACTTGGCGGCATAGGACATGATCGGGGGAATTTCCTTGGGGAGGCGGGTATAGTCGACCTCGGCCAAAGGAAGCACGGTCAGTTTGCGTCCGCCCAGGATGCCGACGTTGAACTCACGGCCGGGTAGAAAGTGCTGGGCCAGGGCCGGTTGATGGTAGTGCTTGAGAATTTCGCGCACTTTTTCCTTGAGGGCCGATTTGGTGGAGACCACCGAATCGCGGGAGAGCCCGATGCCGGCATGTTCGCGGCTGGGCTGGACGATGATCGGGAAATTCCATTTGACGCGGTCCACATCGCCGATCCGTTCCACCATTTCCGTTTTCGGCGGCATGGGAATCCCTGCGCCCTGGAGCAGACTGGCCGACATGTATTTGTAGCGGCTCAATCCCAGGGCAAGGGCGGGGGAGCCCGTGATCGGAAAGCCCATCATCTGGACAAGGGCGGCCACCCGCATCTCGTACAGGGCGCCATGAACGACGTCGTCATACTGGTTGAAGACCACATCCGGACGGAGCCGGCGCAGTTTGCGCTGGAACGCCAGCAGGTCGTTGGCGAGGGGGACAATCGTCACCTTGTAGCCGACTTTGCGAAGCACATGGGCCATGCGCCGGATCATCTTGCGCAGATCATCGGTGCTCCCCGTATCTTCCGGGACTTCGGGAGAGGCGGAGGCGCCAGCGTTATAGACAAGGGCTACATGGTATCGGGTCGAATGCTTCATAAAAAACTCCAGTTCAATCGTCGTGCTTTTAGCAATCTAAAGGAAGGGACCGGATAAAGCAACAGACAGATTTCCCGGACTCAGGCGGTGGCGTGCGGGGACACGGTGTGGAGTTCCACGCCCGGATGTTCCTTGATGAAGTATTCCACCCCCCACTTGTCGGGGAACAGGATGACAAATTGACCGCGGATATCGGTGGCGACTTTGACCCCCGTGCCCAGATAGAACTTGTCCAGCGTCTCGCGGGTGACGCTCGGGGAAAACCAGCGGATCTGCGCGAAGGGGGCCGGTTCCATGCGAGGGTCGGCGCCATATTCAGCTTCGAGCCGGTAGGCCACTACTTCGAACTGAAGTTGACCCACCGCGCCCAATAGCGGTGCGGTCTGGTAATCATTGAGCAATTCGAAGGACTGGATCACCCCTTCCTGCAACAACTGATTCAACCCTTCCCGCAATTGTTTCTGCTTGGAGGCGCCGGTATTGCGGATATAGGAAAAAGCTTCCGGAGGGAAGCGGGGAATTTCATCATACCGGATTTTCGGATTGCTGGTCAGGGTGTCCCCGATGCGGAATGCCTTATGCGTCACGAGTCCCACAATGTCGCCCGGATAGGCAATCTCGAGGGATTCCCGGTCCTGTCCGAATAACTTCTGGGGATAGGACAGGCGGACCGGCTTGCCGGTTTCGGGATCATTGACGACCATATCCTTTTCGAAGATTCCGGAACAGACCCGGACAAAGGTCAGGCGGTCCCGGTGCCGGGGATTCATATTGGCCTGGACCTTGAACACGAACCCGGAGAACTCCGGATGTTCCGGGGCGATGGGCCCGTTGGATGAAATCCGCGGTTGGGGCGGGGCCCCGTGTTGGACAAAATAGTCAAGCAGCAGTTGGACCCCGAAGTTGGTCATCCCGCTCCCGAAAAATACCGGGGTGATCTCCCCGCGCAGCACCTGTTTTTCATCAAACCGTTCGCCGGCGGCGCTGAGCATCTCAAGCTCTTCGAGCCAGGGATCGCGGATATGGGGCGGGATCTGGTCAAGCAGGGCCTGATCATGGATGCCCGTGACTTGTTCCGGAGCGCGGTGGGCATTGTGGGCGGTGCGCTCGAAGAGATGCAGCTTCTTCGTCAGCCGGTCATAGACGCCCTTGAACTCGACGCCACTGCCCAGGGGCCAGGTCACGGGGAACGCGCCGATGCCGAGGACTTTCTCGAGTTCATCCACCAGGGCGAGGGGATCCTGCGCCGGCCGGTCCATCTTGTTCATGAACGTGAAGATCGGGATCCCGCGCAGCCGGCAGATCTCAAAGAGTTTACGGGTGCGCTCCTCAATGCCCTTGGCGGCGTCGATCACCATGATCACACTGTCCACGGCGGTGAGCACGCGGTAGGTGTCTTCACTGAAATCCTTATGGCCGGGGGTGTCGAGAAGGTTGATGACGCAGCCACCGTAATCGAACTGGAGCAGGGTGGAGGACACGGAAATCCCGCGTTCCTTTTCCAGTTCCATCCAGTCGGAACTGGTGTTCTTGCGGTCCCGACGGGAGCGGACAGAACCCGCCAACTGGATCGCCCCACCATAGAGCAGGAGTTTTTCAGTCAGGGTCGTTTTCCCGGCATCCGGATGCGAGATGATGGCAAACGTCCGCCGGCGCGCAATTTCAGTAAGAAGGGGAGAGTCAGTCATGGGGCGCAGCGGTTAGCGATATTTGGCAAGCAGGGGCTCCAGCGCTTCCAGGGTGGCGGGAGGGACGGTCTTCATATCGGTCATGATCGCGTTTTTCAGTGCGTTCTGACACGGGCAGATGTGCTTGGTCGGAAGTTGCGGGACAAACCGGCGGATGATTTCCTTTGCCAGGGCGGTGTTGGCGGTCAGCGTCTGGATGATCATGTCCACGGACACTTCCTCCTCGCTGGTGCGCCAGCAGTCGTAGTCGGTAGCCATGGCCATGGGCAGATAGCAGAGTTCCGCTTCGCGGCACAGCTTGGCTTCCGGCAGGCTGGTCATCCCGATGATGTCAAAGCCCATCTGACGATAGGAGTTGGATTCGGCGCGGGTCGAGAAGGCCGGCCCTTCCATGTTCACATAGGTGCCGCCCTTATGAAGCCGCACGATATCGCCCAGCTTCAGGTCACGGACCACCTCGACGGCGACCTTGGCCATGATTTCACGAAGCCCATGACAGGTGGGATCACCGAAGGACACATGGCCAACGATTCCATTGCCGAAAAAGGTGTGGTTCAGCGAGCCTTTGGTCCGGTCGAAATACTGGTCGGGCAATACAATGTCACGGGGGCGGATGCCTTCGCGCAGGCTGCCTACCGCACTGACGGACATGACGAGGTCGACGCCCAGTTTTTTAAAGCCCCAGATGTTGGCCTTGTGGTTGATCTCGGCCGGCAGGATGCGGTGTCCCCGGGCATGGCGGGGGAGGAAATAAATATCGACTCCGCCCAGCGTCCCGTGAATATAGGCGTCGGAGGGGTGGCCGAAGGGGGTGGCCAGGGTGACTTCATTAACATTCTCGAGGCCTTCGAGTTGATACAAACCGCTGCCGCCAATGATTCCGAGTTTCATGGGAGTCCTGTCAGTATAATGTTTTCTACACTGTGTTCAGTATCTGAACATCCTGTAAAGGGGTGGTAGGCCGTGTGGGATTCGAACCCACGACCCCAACATTAAAAGTGTCGTGCTCTACCAACTGAGCTAACGGCCTGCGAAAAAGTCGGGTCACAATAGAGGAACGATCCGCTAATGTCAACGGTGGATGGACAAAAAGGAATGGCCGACATCTCGATGATTGCTGACAGGGCTGTAAAACCGGAGGATTTGACAGAATGAACAAAATAAACAAAATTAGTTTGAAACACGTAACAATGGGGTTTTCGATTTTTAACATTCTGTAAATTCTGTCAGAAAATCTTGCAGCTGTTGTTGCGGAGGGAATGCGAGTTTAATGCCTTTTACGATTTCACATGTAGCGGTGGCGGCGCCTTTGGCCCGGCGGGGATTGATCCTGTCGGCGCTGGTGGTGGGCAGCATGGCGCCGGATTTCCTGTATTTCTTAACCCTCTCCACCAACAGCGGTTGGGGACATTCGCCCGAGGGGTTGCTTGTGTTCAGTCTGCCCGCCGCCTTGGTCGTGCTCTGGGTCTTTCATGGATTCCTGAAACGGCCCCTGTTACGGCTGGTGCCGCTGGCGCATCGACGCCGGCTCTTGCCTTATGCCGGGCCGTTTGCGTTCTGGCCTGCGAAACGGCTTTTCCTTGTTTTTGCCTCGGTGGGAATCGGCATGGGGATCCATTTGATATTGGATAGCTTTACCCATGACTATGGTTTGCTTACCGTTCGCTTCCCGTTTCTGCAGGCCACGGTGCTGCAGGTGTACGGCCGGGCCATGCCGCTGTGCGACCTGCTTCAGATGGTGTTGTCAGTCGGGCTGCTCGGGGTGCTGGTGGCGCAATATGCGCGCTGGTTCTTTCTGAACCGGACGGGGGCAAGTCTGGCGACCTTTCTTGATTTCCGGACGCATCTTCCCCTGTATCTGGTGCTGGTGGTCATCGCCACCATTCCGGCGGTGCTCTATGCCCATCACAGCGTGCCCCTGGTTTCGGATCTGCGCACCCTCCGCATTTTCGCCGGCCGGCTGATTCTCTTCCAGATCTCCGCAGGGGTGCTGGAGGTGCTGTTACTGATCAGCTACCGCGCATGGAAGCGGTTTTGATGGAGGGCACCGCTTTGTACTTATCCTTACACGTAAATACAAGAAGACTTCACCACTAATTAAAGAAATGAAAGAAATCCTGAAACGCCCAAAATGTTTGGCGATTTGTCATGTCTGGCTTGGCGCGCTATGGGCATGGTAGGTTCCCCTGTAAATAGCCAGCCACGAAAAATCGCCAAACGGGTTTTCCCCGGACATCAGGGGAAATGAGGAAGCTCAAGGGCTTGATCCCGCTATGATTCTTTCATGCCCCCGAAAAACCGTTGCGGGATTTTTAATTCGGGGAAGACCACAACGCGTTCTCGTGTAACTCAATAGAAAGAGCACCCCGAATTAATAATGCCGCAACATTTTGGATTTCTTCGGCTGAATCTGAATTTCTTTCATTTCTTCAATTAGTGGTGAAGTCTTTTCTTTAAATCCGAATAAGGAGCAAGCTCTGTCGGTGCCGGCGGTCAGGAAGGTTTTGACAGAGCAAAACCCTCCATGATTATTTGAACGAGCAGATGTATTCGGCGATGCCGGATTCGACGGTGATGTCGAACTTGGAGTTGCCGGGAACATCGAACTGGGTGCCGGCGGCATAGGGAGTCCATTGGGCGGCTCCGGCTTGACGCGCGGTGCAGGTGCCGGCAATGATTTTCATTTCTTCCGGCGCGCCGGTATTGAAAGTATAGGTGCCGGGGTAGATGAGTCCCAGGGTCTTTTTTGAACCATCGGGGAAGATCACCGTGTGGCTGACGACTTTCCCGTCAAAATAAACATTGGCCTTGGCGGCAACTGAAACGTTTTCAAATGTAATGGTGCTCATGCCGGACTATATATCATTCCTGCCGCGCGGCATTCAAGGGTTGATATCACTTTTGAGGGCTTTTTCATTACTAATAGTACCGCCGAACAGAGGGACTTCACCACTGATTTAAGAAATGAGTGAAATCCAGAAACGCCAAACGGTTTTCCCCCGGACATCAGGGGAAATGAGGAAGCTCAAGGGCATGATCCCGCTATGATTCTTTAATGTCCCCAGAAACACCGTTGCGGGATTTTTAATTCGGGGAAGCCACCGACGCGTTCCCGTGTAACCCAATAGACCGAGCACCCCGAATTAATAATGCCGAAACATTTTGCCTGCCCTGAGGTTCCTCGAAGGAGATTTCTTTTATTTCTTAAATCAGTGGTGAAGTCTTCCTCTCGACTTGTGGGTAATAGAAAGGAAGAGGGCCATGAGTAGAAAATCTTTGTCTTTTTCCGGCAATCCCTTTATAGGAGTAACCCTATGAAATCATTTATCCATGACGATTTTCTGCTGGAATCCAAAACGGCGCGCCGGTTGTATCATGAGGTGGCGGCGGTCCAACCGATTATTGACTATCACTGCCATTTACCCCCGGCGCTGATTGCCTCCAATCATCAGTTCCGCAACCTGTATGAAATCTGGCTGGCGGGCGACCACTACAAGTGGCGGGCGATGCGGTCGAACGGGGTGGCGGAACGGTGTATTACCGGCGATGCCTCGGATTATGAAAAGTTCATGGCCTGGGCCGGGACGGTGCCCTACACGTTGCGCAATCCCCTCTATCATTGGACGCATCTGGAGTTGAAGCGGTACTTCGGGTGTGATGAGCTGCTGGACGAAAAATCGGCCCCCCGTATCTGGGAGAAGGCCAATGCCGTGTTGCAGCATCCGGATATGAGCGTTCGCGGCTTATTGGAGAAGAGCCGGGTCGAAGTCGTCTGTACGACGGACGATCCCGTTGATTCGCTGGAGTTTCATCGTGAGATCCGGAAATCGGGGTTAACCACCCGGGTGTATCCGACCTTCCGTCCCGACAAGGCGCTTTGGGTCGACACGCCGGCTTTTAATGGGTGGGTCGAGGCCCTGGAGCGCGCCAGTGGGGTCACCTGTAACCGCTTGACTGATTTTATGGCGGCATTGGATCAGCGGCATGCCTTTTTCCACGAGTTGGGCTGCAGGGTGTCGGATCACGGGATCGAGCATTGCTACGCCGGGGCTTGCTCCGAGGCGGAAGCCGCCTCCATTTTCGATGCAGCCCGGGCTGGTAAACGGGTTTCCCGCGAGGCGGCGGATAAATACCGTGCATTCCTGATGCTCTTCTTCGGGCGTCTTGATTTTGCCCGGGGGTGGGTCAAGCAGTTGCATTTCGGGGTGGTGCGTAATAATAATTCCCGGATGATGCAGCAGTTGGGGCCGGATACCGGATTCGACGCCATCGGCGACTTCAGTCAGGCCCAGGCGTTGATTGGCTATATGAATGCCTTGGATCAGGAAGGCCATCTTCCCAAAATGATCATCTATAATATCAATCCCTCTGATAATTATATTATCGCCACGGCCATGGGCTGTTTTCAGGATGGCACGACGCCGGGTAAGATTCAGTTCGGCAGCGGGTGGTGGTTCCTGGATCAAAAAGAGGGCATGGAATGGCAGATGAATGCCTTGTCGAGCCTGGGCTTGCTGCGCCGGTTTGTCGGGATGCTCACGGATTCACGGAGTTTCATCTCCTATACCCGTCATGAATATTTCCGCCGGATTCTGTGCCAGATGATCGGGCGTGATGTCGATCGGGGCGAATTACCCGATGCCCCGGAGTTGCTGGACTCGATGGTCCGGGATATCTGTTATGAAAATGCGAAACGATACTTCTCATTTCAACACTAACATGAGCTTCATTCCCGTTTGTATTGATTTCTGCTAATGAAAGGACCGGAAGAGGATATGATGACTGTTGCGGCTGAGCCGAAAGAACGAACCGAACTGATTGAATTATGGCCTGACGGAGCGCCTGGGGCCTTCGGGAAGGAAGATACCGACCGACCCTCGCTGGAGGTGTATCTGCCGGAGGCCGGGAAGGCCTGTGGCTCCGCCATGGTGATCTGTCCCGGTGGGGGCTACTGGGGGTTGGCGGGGCACGAAGGGCGCGACTATGCCCTCTATTTGAATCAGCAGGGCTTGGCGGCCTTTGTGTTAAAATACCGGCTGGGCTCTTCGGGCTACCGGCATCCGGTCATGCTGCAGGATGCGGCGCGTGCCTTAAGGGTAGTGCGCGCCGGGGCGGCCCGCTGGGGGATCAGTCCTGACCGGATCGGGATCATGGGGTCATCGGCCGGCGGCCATCTGGCCTCCTCGCTCATTACCCATTTTGATGCCGGACAGGCCGCTGACTCAGATCCCGTCGAGCGCGTCAGTTCACGACCGGATTTCGGGGTGTTGTGTTATGCGGTCCTCTCCATGGTGGACGATGACGTCACGCATACCGGCTCACGAACCAATCTGCTGGGTGATGCTCCGACGGCCGAGCAGATGCGCCACCTTTCGGCGGAACTGAATGTGACCGACCAGACACCGCCCTGTTTCATCTGGCACACCTGGGCGGATGGCGGGGTGAAGATGGAAAACAGCATGCAGTTTGCCGCAGCCCTCCGACGCCACAATGTCCCCTTTGATTTGCACATCTATGCCAAGGGCTCGCATGGGATTGGCCTGGTCTCCAAATGGCCTTTTGAAAATCCCCACCCCTGGGCCCAGGATCTGGTCTTCTGGCTGAAGGAGAGCGGCTTCATCCCCAAGGCGTAAGCCGTAGGCTCCTAAGGCGTGGTGGCAGGTTGGTCGAAGGTCAGGCCGACCTTCCAGTCCAGTTCAACGTCAGGGGTTCCTTTTCCGGCGGTCTTGCCCCAGGCGGTGAGCGCATCCTCAATATGCTGCCGGAGCATCAGGCTCATCCGGTGCCGGACATCCTCGCTCTCAATGACGATGAAGAGTTTGAGTTTGGGCGGGGTCCGTCGCTTCAGGAAGCCCAGTCCGCTATGCTCCTTCTGCCATTCATGCACCGTGTTCGTCCACAAGGCTTTCAACTGCGGAGTCATGGCTTCAAAGATGGCCGTGGCGGCGTCCTGCGGCTTTCCAGGATCGAATGAGACGTTGCAGTTGGTTACCCCCGTCTGGCTTAATAAACGGGCCGTGGCGGGGCCGGTAGCGGCTCCGGTCAGCAGGAGAATGCCGTCCGGCTCGTTCCGGCGGTCTACCCGGGTCCGGCTCAGGACGGCATCGGCGGCCCCCTCGCTACCGCCATCTTTCGGGCTGGTTTTGGGAACAGGGGGTTGGACCTCTTTGGGCGGTTCGGGATTCTGCTCTTCCGGTTTGGCGGGATTCTGCCGCAGGTCCTTGATTTTGCCCTGCTCGGCCTCGGAGTTGGGGCGCGCCTCGGAGGGCGTGGCTGCCGTGGCGGGGCTGGGGCTTTCCTGGATCGAATCGTAGAGTTGCCGGACCGTTTTGTTGAGATGGGCCAGGGTCAGATCCAATATGTCCTTGTATGGGGTGGCCTGCGCCCGTGAGTCGGCGGCCCAGGCGGTCTCCAGGGCGGCCTGCCATTCGCACCGGATGTCCTTATAGGGACGGCGGGCCGTGACCTCTTGACGGAGGGTGTCGAGACGCGCCTGTTCCAACTTGCTGACAAGGGCCAGTTGGGTGGTCAGCACCTCGTAGCCTTCCTTCGCTTTGCGATTGGCGAGGGTGAGGACACGGCTGACGGTTTCCGCGAGGTACGTATCACGGTCACGTACTGAAACGCCGAACAGCTTCACCGCTTCAGTGAGGGTGGTCAGCGCCGCGCCCCCGGAGTCCTGCAGGACGCGAAACGCCTCAGGGGAGAGGCGCTCATTCCGCTCCAGGGCCGAGAAGGATTTTTTAAACTGCTCGTCGCTGACGGTTTGGCGGGCGTCCATAAGGCTGGTGTGGAGTTCCCGGGTCAGGCGCGTCTCAAAGGCATTCGTGAGAAGTCCGTTCGTGGTCAGAAGCACCGTGAAATACGAGGCTTCGCCCGCCGGGGTGGCGCCTGCCGCATACGTCAACGCGGCCTTTTCTTTAAGGGCCGGAGCGAGCGCGCCAAGGAACACCGATTGACTGGCCGCGAGCGTGGGATGCTTGTCCGGCTCCGAGCGGATGGCTTTGGCCAGCGGATCAGGTTGAATGGCCAGGCAGGGGCTCTGGGCCAGGAAGGCGGCGAGGCGCCCGGTCTCCAGTTTGGTGGCCAGCCCGGGGACGCTGTTCCGGACAGGGGCCAGGACGGCGTAGAGCGGCACCGGCTTGCCGCTGACATCAGGAGTCCCCGGTTGGGTTCGTTCTTTGGCAAGATCAGATTCCAGCGAGCTCAGCAGGGCCAAGGCAATGGTAGAGGCGTGGCGACGGTCATCCGGGATACTTTGGGCCGCGGCTTTTTCAAGAGAGGTCAATTGTCGCTCATATTGCTTCCGGATCTCGCTGGAAATCAGGCCGGTCTGCTCGTGAAGGGCCTGTTTCAATTCTTCGAAACAGGCGTTCCGGTCGGGATTCGCCAGTGCCAGAACTTTTTGTTGAAGCCGGGTCTCGTCCTCACGGGTCAGGTGGAGGGACTCGGGATGTCCGGCAACCTGCGTTTCCAGAAACTCATTGACTTCGCTTTCGTTGGGGAACCGCAGTTGCTGTTCCAATTCCTGGCGGAGCAATCCGATGGCCCGGGCCCGGGCATCATTGAACAAAGGGAGCTGTTCGCTATTGGCAACCGACTGCAGGGCCTTTTCCATGGCATTGCTCCAGCTTGCGCCCAGGTGAGCGGTGACATCGCTCCAGAGGATGGGGATCGACGATTGCTCATTGGCGTGGGCCAGTACGGTTTGAAACTGGCGGTCAAACTGTTCCTGCCGCATGCGGATGGCAATGTCCCGGCATAATCGCTGGCTGGCGCTACGTGAGGCATGACCCGGCAGATCCGCCCGCATGGCCTGGTTGAGCTTTTCAACCAGGAGCGTGCGCGCTTCAGGGCTGAGGGCGGTGGGCTGGTTGAGTTCATCCAGGATTTCACGGGCAGCGGACAGGGTGGCCAGACGCCACTTGGCGCGCTCCTTCGGAGAATCCGACGGGAGGGTGGGTGAAGTGGTCTCACTATAACTGCCGGTGACACTTGCCAGAATGGCAAATATCGCGAGACCAATCGTCGCCATACGGGGAATGTTCATGGGTCAGGGCGCCTTCCGGTATTCATGGGTGAGGCCGGGTAATAAGGGATACCCCCGCGCCTCAAGGGTCGTTGCAATGTTCTTCATCTGGGTCTCGAGCCGCGCGTCGGTCAGCGGATCCCCGGCAGGCAGTTCAGAGGCGAGCCGATCCACCAGTTTCCACTGCAGGTCTTCGACCTCCCGGCTCCAGCGCTTGCAGCGCTCCCCGATGTATTGAAGCGCATACTGACGCCGGGTATCGTCAATCCGGAATTCAGGGGGGACGGAGTTGGAGGTGACGCCGGGCGGGGCGTAGCGAGGGTCAAAGAGCGTGACAAACTGGCCCGGGCTGGCCTCGCCGGGTTGAGCGGCAGGAGTTCCGTTAAGGGCTTCCCGGTAGAGGGTTTCTTTCAGTTTCTCCATTTCAGCCAGCTCGGTGGCTTTCTGGCACAACTGACGGAACCGGTCATCATCCGGCCAATGGTTGGACCAGTACACCCGGTTGAAATCGGAGAATTGGGGCAGGCCCGATTGTTTTTCCCAATGCTCCAGGGAGCGATCCACCCGGAGGATGAGATGCTGCTTCCATAAATCGAGAACGGCGGGGTTCTGGCTCTGGGTGGTCATCCCTTGTCCAATGGTGATGAGTCGGGTGGCGATCGCCAGGATCAGGACGACCGGCAGTGAGATCTGCACCAGCACATCATTCGGGCTCATGTTGAAGAGCTTGTGTGTGGAATGGCCGATGGCCTCATCCAGTTGCTCGTAATCGTTATGTTCGTTGTGCGGGGTGCTCATGGAGGATTACCGGTTCGGATTGAGGTAGGCCGCCAGCGCGCTGCGCAAGGCATCATGGTCCCGCTGAACCTGTTCCCGCTGTGCCGAGGCGGCGGCCACCATGCCGGAAAGCGCTTTCAACGCCTCCTGATGCCGGGCTTCCTGACCGTCCACCAGCCGCAGGACGAGTCCATTCGCCTGGCGCTGGGTCTCCAGGAGTTGGGTTAATTGCCGGTCCGACGCCTCGAGAATGGGGGCGATCGTCCGGATCGCCTGCTCCACGGAATCCAGGCGGGCCAGCCGCTCGGTGGCGAGGGACTGGTTTTGGGCGATGGCGGCCAGCGTGGTGTTGGTTTGCGTTAGTTTGGCGCAGGCCTCACGGGTGGCGGCTTCCTGGCGGTCCATTCGTTGCAGTACGGTATGGGCGGTGTCCGGGCTGAGCAGGTCCGTGAAGGTGCGGCTCGCCTGGCTGAGGCCCCGCAGATCCTCGGTCAACCGCTCAATGGTGGCGGTGAGGGTTTGCCGGGTTTCGTCCGCCTTGACGCCGGTGACGCGGCCGAAGAGCCAGGGAACGGGGCGGGCAGTGATAAAAGCACCAATCAACCCGACGAGCGAGCTCAGGAGGGCGGTGGCGGTTCCGCCCAGGAGCCGGTCCAGGGACTGGCGGATGGAATCAGCGGTGGGGGTCTGGCCGGCGAGTTCGCTGACGCCACTGACATCCAGCCCGATATACATGCCGTAAAGCGTACCGGTCAGTCCCAGCATGACTTGGAAAAAGCCGAAGTGGGAGGGATAGGGGTCGGGTCCCATCTGCTGGGCAAAGGTTGGGTCGGATTCAAGGCGCCGCAGGATCCGGATGATCTGAACGAGCGGGATCAGGAAAATCAGGAAGGGGATCAGGGTACTGACGGTGCTCAGGTCGGCGGATAGAACCGACCAGATATGATAGAGCCCGACCGGTAAGATCCGGTCGAAAAAATGGAGGGTCGGATAAAATACCCGCAGTCCGATTTCGATGTTGACCAGGAAGGCGCCGAAGCAGAAGGGGAGTGGCAACAGACATGCGAGTGCCAGAAGGAGTAAGGAGCGTGGTCGAGGCTGTTCAGTTTTCATGGCCGGAAGGGTGCTTAAAAACGGCTATCAGGTCAAGCCTGATGATAGGGCATGCGCAGGTGTGGGCGGGTAGGACGATCTGACAAGCGATGCGTTTCGCTGATGGAAAAATCGTTACTTCCGCTGAATCAGAATTATTGAAACTCCTCCGCCGCGATTGGGATTTGGTTGCACGAGAACACGGGCTTCCTTATGGACTCGCCTGATGACGCACGGAAGGTGCCCTCTTCCGGGCTTTCACGACGCCGGACCTCGGCGTCCACCAAGTCCCGCTACGGACGAATGAAAAGGCCCGTATACGTGTGTGCTCACGGGCCTTGTTGTGTGTGCTAAAACCTGTAAATAAAGTTTTAGCTCAATTTCGCTGATGACGGGAATGCGGTGAAATTGAAAACCAATTGATCCCCTTCACTTGCGGGGGTTGGAGGGTTTTGCTCTGTCAAAACCTCCAGCGGTGGTGGCGCTGTATTCTCGGCCTCAGGCTCTGACACCCAGGTGGATGCCGCCGTCTCGGCGGCATTTGTGCCTGAGGGGGTCATGCTAGTCGCCAATGCCGCCGGGACGTCGGCCTCCACCTGTGAGCCCAAAGGCGCAAATTCGACTATCGGGGGCGGCGTTAAGGCCGGCACGTCCGTGGGCAAGGGTGGTTCCGGTGTTGGTGTAGGCGTCGGTTCAACTGCCGGTTCCGGCTCTGATATCGGTGCGTCCATCACGACCGGTGTCGACACCGGGTCCGGCTCCTGCGCAGGAATGGATGGAGGGTTTTGCTCTGTCAAAACCTCCAGCGGCGTTGGTGCGGGATTCACGGCCTCAGGCACTGACGTCAAGGTGGATGCCGCCGTCCCGGCGGCATTTGTGCCTGATGAGTCCGCGCTAGTCGCCAATGCCGCCGGGACGTCGGCCTCCACCTGTGAGCCCAAAGGCGCAAATTCGACTATCGGGGGCGGCGTTAAGGCTGGTGCATCCGTGGCCAAGGGCGGTTCCGGCGTTGGTGCGGGTTTTTCGGCCTCAGGCACTGACGTCCAGGTGGATGCCGCCGTCCCGGCGGCATTTGTGCCTGATGAGTCCGCGCTGGTCGCCAATGCCGCCGGGACGTCGGCATCCACCCGGGAGCCCAAAGGCGCAAATTCAATTATTGGGGGCGGCGTTAAGGCCGGCGCATCCGTGGGCAATGGCGGTTCCGGTGTTTGTATGTGCGTTTTCTCAACGACAGGTTTCGGCGTCACGATGACCGGCTTTGGGGGCGGAACTGATACAACTGGCGTCGGGATTCTGGTCTCCCGGTCTGCGGTCTTCTCCCCGCTGCTTCCTGCAGACTGCCCACTGCTGACGGCATTTAACATCGCCTTCCCCGCGCCTTGCCACAGAACAATCACCGGAGTTCGGGTTGGTGGCGACGCGGCCGGTTCCCCGGACGCGGAACTCGGCTGGCGCGGTACTCCCGCCTCCATGCTCCCCGCTATTTCCGACACGGAAGAATAGACGGTCGGGCAGCACAGGAGTCCGGCAACACCCTCGTTAAGAAATGTGATCAGCGGTGGTTGGGCGGTTGCCGGGTCGATGGTCATAACGACCAGCCTATACCCTGCCGTGGTCAAAATGGAGATCAGGCCGGGAATCAGGCCAAGCGTTTCTGGCGTGCTGGTGGGGGAGAGAATCAGGCCAATTTGCTTTCGTTCCGGTTTCCTCTCTGTCATCTGTGATTTTTTATCTGAACTGCCGTTTTGCGTCTTAACGCCGCGGAACGGCTTCCTGAGCACGATATCGCGCGCAACCAGGTTTGGTTGATAGCCCAGCTGGAGAGCGATAGAACGGATTCGCGCCTGAGTGGTAGGGCTGATCCTGAACGTATTCGCTTTGCCGTTCATCACGAGAGAGACCGTCGCAATGGATATCCCTGCCGCTTGGGCCACATCTTTCAACGTCACTTGATTAGTCATGCTAAAACCTATAAACAAAGTTTCAGCATAAATCAACCCGCATCCTGTTGGGGGCCAAACTCCGCATTCTTGCGAGCGCATGGGCCTTTCAATTCGTAGGAGTCGAAAGGGATGATCGGGCGCTTCATCAATCCCTGGTATCTGCTCGGACTCGCCGCGGTGGCGATGTTGCTGGCGAGACATGTGGCCGGCCGGGCGAGACGGTAAGGTGGGCACGGCGGACCGGCTTCGTATCATAGACGGGGCAGGGAAAATAGGCTTGATGGGGTATCTTATGCACCTTATAGTATAAGCAAAGAACGCCTTTGAATTAATACGGAGATATTTTGTGACGCTCATTTCGGATAGCCCTGTGGAACCCGTTGTTGGAAACGGACAGATCGTGATGGACCGTCTTCCCTTGCACGCGAAAGTGCGCGAGACCATTCGCGATATGGTCATTGCGGAGTTTAAGGATGGCCAGAAATTCCTGAGCGAGGCGGTGCTGGTTCAGCGTCTGGGCGTGTCATTGGGAACGGTGCGCCATGCTCTTTCTGATTTGACCCGCGAAGGCTTGCTCGTGCGACTGGTGCCCCAGGGAACGTTTGTGCGGAAGCCGGATGACCAGGGGTGGGACATCCGGGTGATCATGCCCCAGACCGAATCCATCTTCCTGGCGACCCTGATGGAGAAAGTGGTGATGGCCAGCCAGGAAATGGACTTGAACCTCCGGATTCATCAGACTCACCGGGGGGAAACGACCGCTGATATTCTTCGGTTGGTGCATGGGGTGCCGACGCGGCAACGCGTGATTCTGTTGGGTGAGATGCTGAAAACAGCGCGGGGGCTTTATATGGCGCTGGCCAAACGCGGCTACCGGGTGGTCAATGTGGACAACCTGTTGGTGGGGTGTGGCGATGTGTATGTCGGGGTGGATAATGCTATCGGCATCCGGCTGGGGATGAAGCATCTGATGGACTTGGGTCACCGCCGGATTGCGTTGCTGGTGAACGAGCCGGCAACCCGCGGAAATTCCCGCGACCGCGTGCAAAGTTTCAAGACCATTGTTGCGGAATCCGGACTCAAGCAGGCGCGGGTGGTGGTCTGCGATGGGGATCCCCTGGAAGAGTCCATTCAGGGCGCCTTGGACAGGATTCTGGAACTCAAGCAGCGGCCGACCGCTCTGTTTGCGATTTCCGATACCGGTGCCTGGATTCTGCTGAAGGCACTGGCTAAACGGGGCATCAAGGTGCCGGATGAGATATCGGTGATTGGCTTTGATGATGATCAGGCGAGCCGGTACATGAACCCGGCGTTGAGCACCCTGGCCCAGCCGTTTGAGTCCATTGCCCGGCGGTCCCTGGAACTGGCGATTCAGAAAACCAGTCCTGACGGCATGGTTCTGTTGCCTCCCTCCCTGGTGGTTCGCGAGAGCACCGGCCCTGTCGCGCCTTGACGCCGTTCGCCTTGAAACAAGATTTCAAACCGGCGGTTCTTCATGGGAAACATCTCACTTTGACTTTGGCCACCTTGAAGCGCGTCACCCCCTAGTTTCTTCAATATCCGCCTATGTCTGCCCTGAGGGGTGCGGCTGTGTGCGATGGCTCTCTGTGTGGGGCGGATGGCCTCATCCGCCCGTTGGAGTCCTGTTTTGCACCCTTGACATTGCGATTTGTTTGCTTTATAGTATGAACCATTAAATTGGGAGTAGGGTAAAACTGTCTGGGGGTTGATTATGAATAAATATATTAGCGGTTGCTTTGTTTGCATTTGGAATCTGGCCATGATTGGGGGGGCGCTGGTGGTTCTCGCGGCTGGAGAGGCGCGGGCCACGACGTTGTGGTGGGATACGGCGACCAACAACATTACGCTCAACGGTGGCAATGGCAATTGGGATTCGAGTACCGCGATGTGGGCTACCACGTCTCCGCCGGTCTCGAACAATGTACGCGTTACGTGGGGCCCCAATAACGACGCTGTATTTGCGGCTACGGATGTCGGATCGACCGTGACGGTGGCAAACGTCACCGTCGGCAACCTGAACATCACAAGCACCAAAGGGGTCACGTTCCTGGACGGTGGAGCGGGGGCTATAACGCTCAACAACGGCTTCACCAATACCGGTTCTGCGGTGACGTTTAACAATGGCATTTCGCTGGGTGGAAACCAGACGTGGTATCTGACGCAGCCGACCACCAATTACGGTCTCGTGGATGGGGCGGGCTACGCGTTCACCAAAGACGGGGCGGGCACGCTCGTTCTCGGCACCAATTTTCTCACAACAGGCTCTCTCGCGTTGGTCGCCGGTACGGTAGTGAATATAAGCAGCGCCTCCAGCACACCCTTTGGCACCGGTAATCTGTTGATCAACAGCGGAACGTTATCCATGCAGCCAACGGGTACGGTTGGCGCCGTGGTCATGAGCGGGGCCAACGCAGGGGTTGGCACTAAAGTTACTTACGCCAACATTGCCACGTTGGAGGTGAAGAAGGGCGCCTGTAGCAGTGTGACCTACACCGCCGGCAATGCCGGGGCAGCACCGAATTCGGTGATGGAGCGCAGCGGTTCAGGGGTGCTGCAAGTCCACTATCTCGTCGCTAATGCCTTGGGGAGTACCGAGAACTTCGTCGTTAACGGCGGGGTGGCGACCAATCCCGTCAATGGGCTGGTCTCGGCCTCCATTGTCGGTACGGTTGGTACGGGGAACGGCTACCCCGCCGATTTTCTCACCTACGATTCGGCGAATGGTTTCAAGGTGACGACCTACGATGCAGTTAAAACCAACATTAGCGCCAATGTAACCTTTGCGGCGGATCGCGCGCTGGCGGCCATGAAGGTGTATGCCGCTACAGCGACGGTTAGCGCCGGGGTAACGTTATGGGTTACCAATGGACCCGATGCTGGCCTGATCCTTGACAACGCCCTGGGTGTCATACCTGCCGTGGTCGGTAGTGGAACGCTGAATTTCGGTGACTCGGAGGCGATCGTTTACGTTCGGAACTACAGCAGTACCGCACCCGGCACGTTGGGCGTCAACCTGGCGGGCACGGCTCCCTTGACCAAGTTCGGGTCAGGAACATTGGTTCTCTCCAATGCGAGGCTATGGCCAAACAACATGACGATCCATACCGGCGGACTGACGCTTAGCCCAACAAACGATTGGACCTACTCCAAAAACATCACCGGCGCAGGCTTTCTAATCAAGAGTGGCCCCAATACGCTCACCTTGACAGGAACGAATGCGATTTCACTGGGAACTGGAACTGGTACCGGTGTCAACGCCGGACTTGGCGGGGGGGGGATTGCTATTGCCAGTGGAGGAGTGTTTACCAATTTATCAACCGCTGATCTGGTGTTCAACTCGGACGGCAGCAGTCTTCGCGTGACCGGAAACGGGTCCGTGTGGAACCAGGGAGGCAAGGCGCTTAGTTTGCCAAGAGCATCCTGCCGGTTGACGGTCGACAATGGTGGAGTGATAACCAATCTCTACCGGGCGTACATCGGATATGGCGCCGGCTACAACGGGAGCAGTCTCGTGGTTTCCAATGGAGGGAAACTGGTCTCCTTTTTTTCGGCATCCTCTTACGTTGGAAACGGTAGTGATTCAAATAGCGTATGGATTGGTGGCACGAATGCGACCACCGGTGACCGGGCTGTGTGGGATATTGGTCCTGGCACGATTGCGGCCGGAAACGCGAGCGTCGATTCTTACAACACGGTGACCGTTACATCCGGAGGGACGATCTCGAACGGCCTCGCGTCGAGTGCGATTACTGTCGGCGGGGGTGCTGGAGCCGCCTACAATAGCTTGACGATTACCAATGGTGGTCGCGTGATCACCACAGGAACGATTACGATAGGAAACGTCGGATCAAACAACTTCGCCTGGGTTGGAGGTGCGGATCCGGACACTGGTGCCAAGTCCCTGTTTAACCTGAACGACGCTGCCCTGCTCGTTGGAGGCACGGGACCTGCCAACGCCAACCGTTTGATCGTGGATCATGATGGTGTGGTGACGAATATCGGCAGCGGCGGCTTGAAGATCGGCTACGACACCGGAGCCTTCGGCAACTCGGCCATCATCACAAATGGCGGGCAGGTGTATGCCACTGCCAATGTGATTGTAGGAAACACGGCGGCGGGGAACGGGAATTCGTTGACCATCAACAACGGCACGATGAGGGCCGCGGGCGGGGTGTTTGTGGGGTATGGCAGTTCAAATAATTCCATGACCGTCACCGCGAATGGGTGGTGTGATATGGCCTCGACGGAGTTTCGAATTGGTGGTGGCGGTACCGGTAACACCGTTGTGGTATCGGGTGGCGCTGTGGTCACTAATGTCGGAGCCTTTGGTGTGGATGTCGGTTACAATCCAGGTGGCGATGGCAACAGTCTGACTGTTGCGAATGGGGGGCGCTTCTATTCGAGTGCCGGTGGGATCAGTGTCGGTGCTTGGTGCGGCGGGGTTTCGCAGACCGCAGGCGGAAACAACAATAGTGTGAGCATAGGGACTGGCGTGTTGAAAGGCAGTACGTACAATTCTTATGTCGGGTTCGCTTCCGCGAGCAATAGCGTCAGACTTTACGGCAACACGGTGTGGGACGCGGGAGGAATGATACTTTACGCCGGATATAGTTCAGCCACGGGCAATGTGTTTTGTGTGGATAGTGGTGCCACCGTAACGAATCTTGGCACTTTGACGGTCGGCCAGACCAATGCGGCGCTGAACAACAGCGTGTTCGTCACCAACGGAGGCACGCTCGCCGTCACCACCCTGAAAGCCGGCCTTTCGACGGCGGTGGGGAGTCTGGTTCAAATATCGGGGGGCAGTCTGCTGGAAGCCAATACCATGACCGTGGGGACGGGCGGCGGCAACCTGATTACCAATTCCGGCGGTGTTTATCAATTCACGACGGCGGCACCGGCCATAACCAATAACGGCCCAGGGACGATTGCGCTCAACAACGGTGCCGTCTCTTTCCGGAATGTGACAAACGCCAATGTGAAGGGGAACTGGACGACGATCCTATCCAACATGACCTTCACCGGTGCCAATGCCTTCCGGCTGAATAACTCGACGAATGGCGTTGCGACGAACCAGGACTATACCTTCAATGCCGTTGCCGTAGCACTGACCAACTATGCCGGCCTCGAAATGGTGAATGGCAATACGGCGTATACCAATGGAAACGTCTCCATCGGATCCGCCGGTTGGCTGACCTTCTCCAATACCGTTGCGGTCATGAGGGGTGCGGTGACAAACACTGGCGTGATGAATGTGGTGAACAGCACCGTGACCTTCAATACCAATCTGGTGCTGATCGGCGGCACGATCAACTGGACGACGAATAGTCCGGCGCTGGTGGTGAAAGGCACGTTGACACTGGCCAATCCCGTCACGTTGAATATATCGCCGACGCCCGGGCCGAATGACCAGATAACCCTGTTCACTTCGTCCTCTGCGATTAATGGCTCGCCGGCGAACTGGACGGTCACTCCCGGTTCCTTCAAGGTGGCGAAAGGGCCTGGTGGCACAAATCTGGTCCTGAGGCCGGCCGCCAGGGGATTTGTCGTGATCGTGGAGTAATGGGTGCGGAAATAAGCGAAGGCGGCAACGTGGGGGGCGTATGAGCAATGCAACATATCATGCCTGGCTGATTCTGCTTCTGGCAGGAATCGGGTTGGGTAGTGGAACGGCAGGCGCGGGGGTGACCAACGCCGTTCCCTGGCTTGATAATTTCGAGGGGTATGCCGTCGATACCAGCTTGGACGCGACGAACGGTTGGTCCGCCGAGATCAGTGGCGCCGGTGTGGTGAAGGGGGATCCACTTCCCCCGGCCGCCCATACCAACGTGCTGCGGTTGACCAGCCAGATTTGCAATGACATTCAAAGTGCCACCGGGGCCGTGGTGACGCTGGATCTCCGTGCCATGCCGACACTCCTTGATGCCCCTCCAGCGAATGTGGATGCGACCGCGCAATATTCGTTCTACGTATCGACTAATGGCCATGTGGTGATATGGCACCAGGACATTACCGGCACGCCCACGAACAAGTGGCTGGAGTTGGTGAACACGCCCGTTTCAACCGGGACCTGGACCCGCTTTACGGTGAAACAGGACTATTCCAACAACTATTTCCAGATCAGTGTGAATGCAGGTAGCCCGCTCACGGACAACACCGGGTGGACGACGCCCGGGGGCGGCCATCCGGGTTCCTGGTTTCACATGGTCCAGACGAACGGGGTCATGGCCCGGCTGAGGGTGGGTGAGGACGCCACGAACTACGTTGACGATGTGTCGGTAGATT
Organism: bacterium; assembly: GCA_037128595.1. Lineage (NCBI taxonomy): Bacteria > bacterium. The sequence continues at coordinate 89,313 of JBAXWB010000002.1, read as the reverse complement.
TCGGTAATCCCGCGGTTCTGAGTTATGGAACCAATGTCTTCGCCGAAACGGTCACCAATAACGGCGTTGTAAATGGAACGACACTCTCCCTGGTGAATAAGATATTCAATTCAACGAATGGCGAAGATATGGTGGCGAACGGCAAGGTGACCTTTACGAATCGTCCGGCGGGGCTCGGGCTCCACGTCATCAGGGGTTCCACGGCGCAGGACGCAACGGTGGTATTTTCAGGGACGGCCACCTTTCATGCCCTGGCCGACAGTATCACGAACCTGACGATCACGTTTACGGACAATGCGTTTCTGCTCGGGAATGCCGCTGCCGTTTCGAATTACTCGTTGTCTAATCTCCATGTTCAGTTCGCGGATCCCCGGGTGTTGACGTATAGCGGCAACATTTTTAATGAACTGTCTGGCGGCGTGATCGATAACCGCACCCCCATGACAATCACGTTGTCGGGGGATACCTTTGCCGGATCCGACGGGTTGGATTTTGTGGCGCAGGGTTGGATTGCGACCAATGGATTTCCGTCCGGGTTGACTGCCCGGATTATCCGGAGCAGCGCGACGCAACTGGTCGTGCGGTTGACCGGCCAGGCCGTCAACAACTCGACGAATGACAATGTCTACAACGGCGCGTTCACCTTTCTTGACAATGCGTTTACAGGGGGGAATGCCGGGTTTGTGACGGGGATAACGAATACGGGGATCCGGATTCTCTTCACCAACGATACCGGGTTTTTTAATGTCCTGCCCTATGTGGAGCCGTTTGAAGAGTACCCCAACGGGTTCCTGCTGGCCGGGACAAATGGGTGGTCATCCGACGTCCAGGATGCCGGGGTGGTGACCAATGATTCTCTGTTAAACGCGGGGGTATTGGCCTACGTGGATCCCCTGCACCTGGAGTTGCCGATTAATACAAACCATACGCAACTCCTTGCCCTGAATGACATGGTGAGCTGTGAGGTCAGCAGTGAGGGGAGCCCGTTGGTCTATCTTGATCTCATGGGGTTACCGGTTCCCTATGTCGGAACCTATCTTGAAGATACGAATCGCCAGTACGCCTTCTGTGTAAGTTCCAACTGCCAGCTGGTGATCTGGCACCGGAATATCACTAGTGGCCGTCCAGGTTCAAACGAATGGTTGACCCTCTCGACAATGATCAATACATCGAAATGGACGCGGTTTACAGTGGCGCAGGACTACACCAACCATCGCTTCCAGATAAGGGTCAATGAGTCTGCTCCTCTCGTGGATCCCGCCGGGTGGGGGAATGACGGACTGACGCGGACCGGATCCTGGTTCTACATGGTGCAGACGAATATTTCCATGAGTCGTGTTCGCGTGGGTTCCAGTGGCTGTTATCTGGACGACCTGACGGTACGAACTTCCCTGCCCGGCGCTTTCGGCAAGGGAGCGAGTGGGACGGTGTACTTGATCAGGTAAAAGGTTGCCGGGATTGCTTTCCTCCTCGGTATACTTTTTTACAAATACCGGAAATCTTGTGGATTATTTATGCATAAACTCTATAGTATGCAGTGTATTGATTGGATTGATGGGAAGGTCTAGTTGGCATAGGAGCAAAATGAAGAGTTTATTGTTTTATATGATCGTGGTGGGCTTTGGTGTGCTTTTGAATGGGACGTGTTTCGTGCAGGCTGGCGATGCCGTGCCGGAGAAGAGGCAGACCCTTTTGCTGGATGAGGTGCTGCAAGCGGGCGAAATGGATTGGTCCTTTGACAACGGGCGTGAATTCAAAGGGGCAAAAGGATCGCTTATCCTGCTTAAAGATGAACCCGAAGCCGGTCGGAACGGCATGCGTCTGGCAGGCGATTTCACAGGTGGCGGAGCCTATGTGCAGGCCGTGCGCAAACTTCCTGAATTGGCAGGTAGCACTTTGGACAGTCTCGTGCTCACCCTGCGGTCAACCAACTGCACGAAGTTTACCGTGCGGATGACCGACAGTACCGGGCAGTGTCACCAACAGAAGATCGCCACTCTCGTGGCCGATGGGCAGTGGCATGAGGTGGTGCTGGATCCCTTGAAGATTGCCGGAGGCGAACACTGGGGCGGCGCCAATGATGGCCAGTGGCACGGCTCACCCTCGATGGTGGCCGTGATCCTCAACAAGAGTCAGACCCTGTCGCCGGTACTGGACATCGCCCGGCCCAGGGCCATAACGAAGGCGGTTTCCCTTGTGGAGGCGGCCTGCTACAAGGAAGGCTTCGAGGCGGGACGGATGCCGGAGAAGTGGGAGTCGGTGGGCACGGTGATGCTGACGGATGTGCAGCCATTTTCCGGCAACGGGGCGCTGCAACTGGTTCGTACCCTGGAGAATGTAAACCAGCCCATTCATGCCCGTGGCCCGGTGTTTACCGCCCGGCCCGGAGCCTGGGAGGTGGCGGGGGCGGGCCGTTCGGCCTTGTATTCGCCGGATGAGTCCTTCCAGGGGGTCATCGCGGTGGAGTGGCTGGATGCCGCAGGCAAGATGCTGGAGCGCTCTCTCGCCCAGGAACTGCGGGGTACCAATGTCTGGAAACCTTTCAAGAAAACGCTGGAGGCTCCGGCTGGAACGGTGGCAGGCCGCTTGGGCGTTGAACTTGAGAAGACGTATGGGGCAATGGCGGTGGATGAACTCTCCGTTTCCTTTGTCCCGCCTGCAGCCGGAGCGGCAAAGCAGTTTGACCGGGTTATGCTTTCACCTTCACGTCTGGGGGGGATGTTCCTGCCGGACGAGATGCCCACCTACAAGGTGTCGGTCTGGGCTTTGAAGCCGCTGAAGAAGGAAGACCTGACGGTGACGGCCAGCATTTCCGATTACTGGGGTGCCGAGCAAGGCGTCAGTCAGATAGTGACGCTTCAGAAGACGGCTTTCAAGCAACAGGTATTCCAGTACGAGGGCGAACTGGTGTTGTCGACCAACGGGCTTGAGGTGGGACGGTTCTACCGCCTGCATCTGGATGTGCCGCAACCCGGTGCCAAGCCGTTTCGCCACACGATTGGTCTGGCGCGGTTGCCTGAGGCACTGACCAAACAATATTCGCCGGAGGAAATTCCCTTTACCATCCGGAACTGGGACAATCGGATCAAGGATTACTTCTTTTTGACCGACCGGATTGGTATCCGCGTGCCGGGTGTCTGGGGTGGCTGGAGTGACAAGCCGCCCTACAAGCCGAATTTACCCGGCGGTGAGTGGTGCCAAAAGCTTGGCATGAAGTGGGTGACCGGCTCACCCGGGGCGGGCGTGGAACGTGGAAAGGTTATGGATCCGGTGATGCTGAAGACCGGCATGACCAATTTCCTGAAAACCTATGCCACCAACGGTCTGGCCTATATCTGTCTGGGGAACGAGCCAAGCGGCGGCCCGAGTCAGATCACCAGCAATATTGCGGCTTACAAGGTGTTGTACGAGGCGGTCAAGGCGTTCGATCCTAAAATCCAGGTTATTGCCACGTCGGTGGAGCCGAATGAGGAGTATTTCCGGCAGGGCTATCAGAATTATTGCGATATCTACGATTTCCACACCTACGAATCCTATCCCGGCATCCGCAAGACGGTTGAGGCTTACAAGGCGCTGATGGAGAAATATCATGCGGTAAAGCCGATCTTCAGCACGGAGCTGGGATTGAACTGCCAGGGACTCTCACGCCAGATTGTGGCCCAGGAAATGGTCAAGAAATTCGCCGTCTTCTTCGCGGCCGGCGGCGTCAACGCCTCGTGGTTTACGATCATGTATCCTGATCCCAAGGGCACGGAGGCCAATTCATCAGGACAAGCGTTCAACATCTACGATACGCGTTACAATCAGTACAACCCGAAGTTGGATGCGGTGACGTTGTACCAGGCCATCAATGCGATTGCCAACAAGGCCTTCAAGATGGAACGGACCTATGCGGATGGCACGGAATCCTATCTGTTTGCCAACTCCAAGGGCGAGTGTTTGCAGATGGTCTGGAATGAGAAGGGGAGGACGGATATCGGGCTGGCCGTGCCGGGTGCGGAGACGGCCTCGCTGGTGCTGCTTGACGGGACGACGCTGCCGCTGGCGCCGCATGAGGGGGTTGTGACGGTGACAGTTTCTGCGGAGCCGATCATGGTGCTCTACCGGGCCAAGACACCGACACTGCAAGACAAAGGGGCTGTACCGTCCGTTGCGTTGGAGGCGCCTCCGACATCCGTCGTCAAGGGCCAGAAGCGTGAATTGAAACTTTTCGGTGCAGGATTAACGCCGGAGTCGGTGCGTGTTACCGTGCCGCCGAAGTGGCAGGTGACGAACCGTACGGCCGGGCCGGATGAGGTCGTGTGCGAGGTGATGCCACCCGCTGAGACCGAGGCGCAGTCGGGGCGAATCACGATAGGCCGTGTGGTTTCCGGGAAGACGGTGGCGGCACTCGTGGTCGATATGCCGGTGGATAGCAGTTTTGCGGGCTCCCTCAAACCGGCGCTTGGCGATGCTCTCGGCTCGAAGGCGGTTCAGATTTCTCTCGTCAACCATAGCCAGGAACCGGTGACGTTGCATTGGCAGGCGGTCATCGGGCATGAACTCAATATGGCCAAGGCCTCGTACCGGTTAACGGATCCCCAGCCGGCCCAGGCCGGTTTTGGTGAGGCGGCTGACGGCACGGCGAATTTGGCCGCAGGCGAGACGAAGACCTTCCGCCTGCCTCTGCGCGATATCGCTCCGCTGACGCTCTATCATGTGACCCTGCGGGTCAATGATGACAACGGGCATGAATCGATGGTCTCCCGATATGTGGCGGGCTTTATGGCGGTTCACAAAGGCACGCCGGTGATGGATGGTGACTTGAGCAAGGCCTGCTGGGCGAAGGCGCCGGTGGCGACGATTGACCAGCCTGAGCAGTTCTATGGATTCAAGGGGGCGAAGTGGAATGGCCCGGATGACGTGTCGGCGAAAGTCCGGTTCCTGTGGGATGAACAGTATCTTTATCTGGGCGTGCAGGTGACGGATAATATCTTTGTGTCCAGCAAGGCGGATGGCGATCTGTGGAATCAGGACGGCTTGCAGTTCCTGGTGGATCCCCGTCGGCAGGGCGGTGAAAAAATGGGGTACTACGATGGATGTTTGGGGCTGGGCACCAAGGGCCCCCAACTCTGGTACAATTCCACGGCTTCGCCGGAAGTCATGACCGGCGAGGTGAAGGATGCAAAGGTGATGGTCAAGCGCGGGGCAGGGGGCAATGCGGACTACGAGGTGGCCATTCCGTGGTCGCGGCTGGCACCCTTCAAACCGGTTCCCGGCGCCGACCTAGGCATGGGGCTGATTGTAAATGATGATGATGGGGCCGGTCGCAGTTTCGCGGGGTGGTTCAGTGGTGTCCACCTCAAGGAAACCGATATGGTGGGGGATCTCATCCTGACGGAGTAACAGAATGAATGACTTCAATTCGACGGGACTGGTCGGGCCCCGGTTCCGTTTACCTCATCCAGTGATCGAGGTGTCATCTTATTTTTATACAACAGAAAGAATATATATATGAACGAAATAATCACGCGATATCCCCATAATCCGATCCTGTCAGCGGATCGGATTCCATATCCGGCAACCCTCATCTTTAATGCCGGTGTGGCCAAGTACCAGGGCAAGTATGTCATGGTGTTCAGGAATGACTACGGGGGGCGTCCGGGCAGTAACCATTTTGATGGCACCAATATCGGGGTGGCAGTTTCCGATGATGGGATTCACTTTGTGCCAAAATCAAAGCCGTGGATTGAATGGAAGACTGAGGAGATTAGCCGGGCCTACGACCCCCGGATCACGGTGATTGATGACCGCTGTTATCTCTGCTTTGCCGTCGATACCAAACATGGGATTCGCGGCGGTATTGCGGTGACAGATGATTTTGATCATTGGGAAGTCCTGAGTCTTTCCGCTCCTGATAACCGGAATATGGTCCTTTTTCCCGGGAAGGTGGACGGGAAGTTTCTCCGGCTTGAAAGACCGTTCCCGATCTATGGCCGGGGAGGTCCGGAGAATTTCGACCTGTGGTATTCGGATTCTCCTGATTGTGCCTACTGGGGTAACACACAGTTGGTGCTGGGTTCCGAACAGGTGCCATGGGCTAACTGCAAGATCGGTCCCGGTGCCCCGCCGGTGAAGACGCCTGCCGGCTGGTTGACGGCGTTTCATGCCGTCAATACGGATAAAACCAGGGAACTACCCGCCTGGCATCGGGACTGGTATAAGACCTACACCATCGGAATCATGCTCCTTGATCTCCAAAGTCCGTGGAAAGTGATTGGTATGGCCCGTGAACCCCTGATGGTGCCCACCACGAGTTATGAGAAGGAAGGGTTCCGGGGACACGTGCTTTTCCCGGGCGGTATGATTCTTGAGCCGAACGGGGAAGTGAAACTTTATTATGGCGCGGCCGATACGGTAGAATGCCTGGCCACGGCCCATGTGGATGACCTGATTGCCTTGTGTCTGGGGAGGAAATAAGCCGTGAATAAACGAGACGCTATGATAGCCGCGCTTTCGCGGAGGACCCCCGGAGTGGCCGTTCCGATCTGGGAGCTCGAGTTCCAGGCGTGGGATGCGGCATCGGGGAAACATGTGGTTTTAGGGCGCGAGTTTGAGTCGCTCTCCCCGGCCGGGCAGGAACAGGCCATGCAGCAGAATGCCGAGATCATGGTTGCTGTCTCGGCGGAGTTGGAGTATGCCGCGCTGACGGTGCCCAACGGGTATTGGAATCATGCCCCGGGCCAGTTGGCCTATTACTGTCTGCCCGGTGACACACGTTTCCGGCAATCGGCCATATTGCGGGAACGGGCCCCACGCGATCTGATGCTGGTAGCGATTACGGGGGGTATCATCAAAGCCGACTACTCGATGGAGTTCTGCTGCCGTCTCGTGGATGACCCCGAGAGTATTGACGCCATGGCTCAGAATAGCCTGAAGGCCGCATTGGAGGTAGCGAAACGTTTTCGTGATGTCGGGGCGGAGATTGTGGTTTCCCCTTCCGATCTCGCCGACAACTCGGGGCCTTTTTTCAACCCCGAACAAATGGAGCGCTGGATTCTGCCCTATTTAACGCAGTGGTCGGATGCGATTCGTGAAATGGGAATGTACAGCATTCTTCATAGCGATGGGAACCTGACCCGTTATCTAGAGACCATCGCGTCGACCGGGGTTGATGCCCTGCAGGCCATTGATCCTACCGCCGGCATGGATATGCCCAAGGCGAGGGAGATGGCCGGGCAGCGCCTCTGTTTGTGCGGAAATATTGATTGCGGTCTTCTGCTCAGGGGGCGGCCCGACGCTGTTTATCAATCCACCCGGAACCTCCTCGTCACCTGCAAGGCCGACGGCGGATTGGTCCTGGGCGCCTCCAATGCCGTCCAGCCTGAGGTGCCGATGGAGAATTACCGCGCCATGATTCAGGCGTGGAGGGAATGGGGTCAATGAAATCGAACTCGATGGCCTGTTTTTTTCAGCCAGTACTATATAGTGTTTAACGTTATGCGCCAGTACTGTCAGGCAAAGGAAAGTTTTATGAATGAAAGACCACCAGTAAACCGTGAACTCATTGCCCGTGTTCCTGCATTCCGTATTGCGATCAGCGTCATGTTGATCGGTTGCCTGTTCGCTTTACCGGCCAGAACGTTGGCCGCGGATCCTGTCCGGCCTGTAGATCGGCCGGTCAGTCCCTTTGGCATTGGGCCCTGTTCGATGCGGTCGCAGTGCTTTCCCACCTGGATCCCTCAGATGGTGGAGATTGGGGTTACCGATGTGAGATGTTTCGGGGGGAGTTGGGGGTGTGAACCTGAGCAGGGGAAATTCAATTGGAAGGTGACGGATGAACGTCTGGACTATCTGGAATCCCAAAATGTCCATGCCGGGGCGCTTCTCATGGGACGTCGTCCGAAATGGCTCACGAATGGCACCAGTCGATTGCCGCCCAGCGGGCTTCCGTTGGACTGTCTGCCCGAGTGGTCGAACTATGTCTCCAACATGGTGGCGCATACCAAGGGCCGGGTGAAGTACTTCGAGGTTTGGAACGAACCGCCAAACGGTACCAAGAACGCGCCTCCCTCCGATTATGCCAAAGTGATGGTGGCCTCCTACGATGCCGCCAAGTCTTCCAACCCGGATGCCTTGGTGGGGCTGGCCACCAAGTCCGTGTATCTGTATTATCTGGACGCGGCGATCAAGGCCGGGGCGAAGGGCCATTACGATTACATTACCCTGCATCCTTATGAGGTTCTGGGTACGGTGGCCTCCCATCCGGGTACCGAGCCGCTGTTCCTGACCATTGCCTCCAAGGTGCGGAAGATGCTGGCCGCCCAGGATCCGGCCAAGGTTAACGTTCCCATTTTCTTTACCGAGATTGGCTATGATGCCAAGCGCAGTGCCGCCAAGCAGGCTCAGGCGCTGGTTAAGACCTACACCATGGGCATTGCCCAGGGCATCGCATGTATTCAGTGGTTTGAAGGCCGGGATGGTGACAGCGGTCCAATGGGCCTGATGGATGCCAAAGGCAATAAACGTCCATCCTACACCGCCTTGTCAGTGATGATTCGCTATCTGGGCAAGTACCCCCGTTATCTCGGCTGGGTATTGCTCAACGATAAGCACTACGCCTTTGTCTTTCAGGGGGCCAACGGAGTTGTCCTGATCACATGGGCTGCAACCGCTACGCCGGACGAGGTGGAGTTCGATTCGGGGGTGGAGTATATCAATCCGCAGATTGACCAGATCGTCAAGGCCTTCAAAGTGCCGCTGACGGCCGATCCGATCATTATTGAAAAAGGTGTCCCGGACAAACTGGTGGCGCAGGCGAAGGCCAACAAAACCAAACCGTTCCCATGGGGTGGCGATTACACGGACGCCAAATCGGTCTCGGTTACCATGGGTGCGAAGAATGTGGAGAAAGGGCTGCACACCCTGTCGGCCGACAGCATTGCCGCCGATGTTGTTCTCTATGGCGGCAACGCCCGCGCTGGCAATGTGCCGGGCGGCAATGCCTTCCTGGTGGATCCCAATTTCCTGTCCTACGATACCGTTCCGGTCGAGATCACCGCTGTAGTCCGCCGTAACGAGCAGAATGATCCCTTCAAACTTACCCTCCAGTATGAATCCACCAGTGGGTATAAGGACGCCAAGCCTTACGACATTCCCGACAACCAGGAATGGCACAAGGCGACCTGGCGGATTGATGACCCTCAGTTTGTCGCCTCCTGGGCCTTCGACTTCCGTATCAACTCCGGTAAGTACTGCATCCAGAGTGTGACGGTGACGAAGCTGGCGAAATAACGGGAATCTCGAATCTTTATCAAGGAAGTGCGCGTAAGAAACATGACGCCGGCCAAGGAGACAATTCCAGAAGTTGTGTTTGGAGGAACGGTGAATAGAAAGAGGAGACTTATGAAATCTGTGCTAACAACCTTTCTCATGACAACCCTGGTATGCGCCGGTTCTGTCGCCGTCGCCCAGGAAACCAATGGCATGAATACCGGTGAAACGGTGGCGGATGCGGCCGTTCCCCAGAACAATGCCATGGCGAAAATCAAGGATGTTCCCGGCTTGCCGCGTGTCCTGCTGATTGGCGACTCGATCTCCATCGCCTATACCCTGCCGGTCCGGGCGCTTCTCCAGGGGAAAGCCAATGTCCACCGGATTCCTGTGAACGGTTCGGCGACTGGAACCGGCGTGGCAGGTGTGAAAAGCTGGGTTGGAACGGGTCGATGGGATGTGGTGGTGTTCAACTTCGGAGTCCATGATGCGAAGTTGTATGACAGCGAGGGGAAGGTGGCTCAGACAAGGGAGGGGGCGCATCCGGCCACCAGTATCGAGGCGTATACCAATAATCTCCAGAAGATCATCAACTTGCTGAAGCCGACGGGTGCGAGCCTGATTTTTGCGACGACGACTCCCATTCCAGAGGTCACGACAGGAAGGCTCTTTGATTTTATTCCTCCGCGCAATGCGGCCGCTTTGGAAGTAATGAAGGCCAATGGGGTTGCTATCTGTGATTTGTATTCCGCCATCCTTCCCCGGTGGAAGGAGTTTCTGCGCCCGGGTGACGTTCACTTTGCCCCCGGGGGGTCTGCTGTGCTGGCGTCAGAGGTGGTGAGGAGTGTTGAGGCCAAAATGGCAACACAGAAGGCCGAGTAACCATGTCCCTTTTAAAAATCTCCGCCCGACGACACGCCGGTATTGCTCTTGGGGCATTTCTCCTTTTGGCGATGGCGACACTGCAAGCCGAGGACATTCCGCTGATTGACAGCACCAATCCAGCCAAAGGCTGGGGCGCCAACAATGGCGCTGAGTTCCCCGGGGCCAAGGTGTCGCTGGTGGCGGACCCGGCGGTGAACAAGGACGGCAAACCCAGTCTGCGCCTGACGGCAGACCTCACCGGTGGCGGCATGTATTGCGACATGAGCCGCAATGTGAAGGCGATGAAGCTGGAGGTTGAAAGTGTTTCGTTCTGGCTCAAGGCCCCGGGCCTTGGCGGGCTGACGTTGCGCCTGGGCGACGGTGGTGGCCGGTGTCATCAGATCAAGCTTAAGTTGGATCCGGTGTCCGACGACTGGCGTCTGGTCAGTTTTCCGATTGCCCGCTTCTTTGAAAAACGCGGTACCGCCGAGGCGGTGCAGGGGGTCGCCCAGTACCAGTCTTGGGGCGGACTCAAGGGCAAGCCCGATGGGTGGAACGGCCAGTTGCAGTCGGTCAGCATTCTTACCGGTCAGAAGAAGCAAACGACTACGATTTGGGTGGCCGGTCTTGTTGCCACAGTGCGTTCCGGCACCACCGATTGGAGTTGCGGTTTTGAGGACTCCAATGTCTTGCCAGCCGGATGGAAGTCTGAAGGCACGGTGAAGGTGGCCAAGGATGCCTTTAAGGGGGCCAACTCCCTGGCGCTTGAACGAGTCAAGGCCGAACGCGAGAATCCCTGTTCGGCGACAACGGCCATTTTCCCGGTTGTCCCCGGTGTGTGGGAAATCTCAGCCGCAATGTCGGTTGATCTCGAATCGCCCGATGCATCCTACTGCGGTTCGCTCCACTTTGAGGCGATCGATGCCTCCGGCAAAGTCATTGAGACAATGGAGATTGCCACTCCCTACGGCCAGAAGCCCTGGCAGGTGGTGAAGAAACAGGTGCGAACGCCCCTTCAGACCACGGCGGGTCGTCTGGTCGCTCGGATCAACAAGACCGTCGGCACGTTCCGTCTCGACGATCTGGCCGTGAAACCGCTGGATACCACCAAAAAGTTGCCCGCCGTTGACCGCATCGTCCTTGCCACGGCGGCCCTGGGTAATCTATTCAAGCCGGAGGATCGTCGCGCCTACACGATCAGCGTTGAGTCTACCCGTGCGTTGAGTGAGGCTGAGCAGGTGGTGACCTGGTCGGTGCGCGACTACTGGGGGGGTGAGCAGGCTGCACCAGGGACTGTGACGGTGAAAGCCAATGGCAAGAACAAGACCCGTTTCCGCTACGAGGCCAGCGTGGATCTTGCTGCGGTGCCGCTGGAAATGGGGCGCTACTACGAATTTCATGCGCAGGTGCCGCTGTCCGATAACGAGCCGTTTAAAAACAGCTCGGGCTTCGCCACCCTGCCGATCGCCGCGACCAAGTCGTTTCCGCCCGCTAAGATTCCCTTCAACTCGCGTAACTGGGACGGACGCATTGGCGAGTACATCCGCCTTGCCGATCGCCTCGGTGTGCGTTGGATCGGTCTGTGGGGCGACAACAACATGAACCTGTGCAAGGAGTTGGGCGCGGGGGTGGTCACCGGCTGCGGCGCCAACGTCGGTTCGATCGAGCGTAAGGGTAAGGACTGGGAGAAGTGGACCGACGAGGCGACTATCCGCAAGGCGGTGCAGGATTACTTTGCCAAGAACGGCGCCTACCCGCAGAAGCCGCTCGGTGTGGTCTTCGGCAATGAACCGAACATCACTGGTGAGCACCTCAAGACGGTGATGAAGGCGTACAAGATCGCCTACGATGAGGTCAAGAAGGTCGCTCCCGAGACCGTTGTCATTCCCACCTCGGTGCCGCCCATCGAGGAATGGTTCCAGGCCGGCTACGGTGAGATCGGCGACGTCTACGACTTCCATGTCTACGAGACCCCGGAAAGTGTTCGCCAGTCGATCAAGGACTACCAGGCGCTGATGAAAAAGTACAAGTGTGAGAAGCCGATCTGGTCAACCGAGATCGGGCTCAACAGTCAGGGTCTAACCCGACAACACATCTCCGGCGACATGATTCGCAAGTTTGCCGCCTTCTTCGCCGCCGGAGGGGTGAACATCGGCTGGTTCGACTACCTTTACCCGGATCCCGATGGCAAGGCCCTGGGCACCAGCGGCGATTCGTTCAACATGTTCGACAGCCGCTACTGCAAGTACGCCGTCCGCCTCGACGGGGTGTGTTGCTACAACCTGATGAACGGCATTCTCGATAAAAAGTTCACGGCCGAGAAGACTTGGGCTGACGGCACGTATGCGTGCCTTTTCCGCAATCCTGCCGGTGAGTGCTTCGTCACCCTTTGGCGCGGCAAAGGTCGGGCCGACCTCTTTCTGCCGTTGCCTGGAGTGAAGGAGGTTACGGTGATTCATATTGATGGCCGCCGCACTGTCATGCAGGCGGGAGGGAAGGGGATTGGCCTCACCGTTTGCGCCGATCCGCTGTTGCTGGCGTTTAAGGGTCCGGCGACTCTGCCGGAGACACTTGGTGAATCGCCGCTCAAGATCGTCACGGCTCCCGTCCGGTTGATGCGCGGCGCACCCGGTGTTGTTGAACTCTCCGGTACGGCTGAGCCCCAACGCGTCACCTTGCTTGCCCCGCCGTTATGGACAGTGGCTCAAGCCAAGGATAATCCGCTGCATTTTACCGTCAATACGCCCGAGAACAGTTTGGCGCGCGAAGGTGATATCCTTATCCGTGTGGTTGATGCAGAGGGGGCGATTACTTCTGAACTGGGAACCCGTCCGATTCTGACCGGCCTACTGGCGGGTGAGGACCATTTTAAGCCCTGAGGGGAAGTTCCCGCATGAAGCATCGCGCGTTCAAGACGTTGTTGGCCCGTGTGGGCCAAGCAGGGGAGATTCTGATTCCGTTGCCAGTGGTTGATCCACCCGCCTTTATGTTGATTGTTTTCGTTAAAAACTATATAGTGTGTAGCGTGTAATTCCGGAGTGATTGCCGTGACTGTTTCCTGGGTTATATAAAAGGAGTGTGATGGAATGAAATTTCAGCGTGAAGTGCCTGTTCGACATGAGGTGGATGTTTTTGTTGCAGGGGGCGGGCCAGCTGGCTGTGCTGCCGCCTGGCAGGCAGCCCGGCAGGGAGCCAGTGTCTTTCTTGCCGAAGGGCAGGGCTGTTTTGGCGGGATGGGCACATCCGGGCTGGTGCCGGCATTCATGCAGTTTGGTGATGGAGTCACCTTTCTGGCTGCGGGATTTGGGGAACACCTATTGGATCGGTTGATTGCTGCGGAGGGGACGCCCCGGAGGAAACCGGGGGAGGATCGTACCAGTGGCTATACGATTCGAGTCGAGGTCTTGAAGCGGGTCTATGACGAGATGATCATCGAGTCGGGGGTAACCTTCTCCTTTCACACACACTTGATCGGGGTGGAGGCTGAAGGGGGAACGGTCAGCCGGGCCATTCTCTGGGGGAAGAGCGGCCTCTTTGCTGTACAGGCCAAACAGTTTATTGATGCCACTGGTGACGGGGATCTGGCTGTGCAGGCGGGGGCCTCCTTTGAAAAAGGGGATGACCAGGGGCAGTTGATGCCCGGCACGCTTTGCTCGATCTGGGCCGATGTTGATTTTGACAAGGTAATCTGGGAGGTGCCGCAAGGGGCCCGGATTGAAGAAGCCTATCGTGCCGGAGTGTTCCAACACTGCGACAAGCATCTGCCTGGCATCTGGAAGATTTCAGAAGGACTCGGGGGAGGGAATGTCGGACATGCGTTCGGGGTGGATGCGACGGATGAGCGCTCACTGACTCAGGCGATGGTTGGGGGGCGCCAGATGATGATGGAGTATCAGAATTACTATCATCAGTACGTGGCTGGGTTCTCCCGAATGAAACTGGTCTCAACCGGTGCCGTGTTGGGGGTGCGTGAGACCCGGCGGATCATGGGTGACTATATGTTGAACGTGGGCGATTTCACGTCGAGGGCGGTTTTTGCCGATGAAATCGGCCGCTATTGTTATCCGATCGATATTCATGTGACACGGCCCAACGATGAGACGGAATACAAGCGGTTTGAAAAGGAGTTTGCGGAGATGCGGTATAAGCCAGGGGAAAGTTACGGCATTCCCTATCGGAGTCTGGTTCCCCGCGGGCTTGACAATGTCCTTGTTGCGGGACGTTGCATCAGCGTGGACCGGCTTATGCTAGGTTCGATCCGGGTGATGCCCGGCTGTTTCATTACCGGTCAGGCGGCGGGGATGGCGGCCGCGATGGCGGCGGCTCAAGGGGTGACACCGAGGGAACTGGATGTTTCCAAATTACAGGCGGAGTTGGTAAAAGCCGGCGCTTGCCTGCCCAATACTTCAAAAACGACATAATACCCCATGAAAAAAATAACATTCCACCTGATTGCAAACGCTCATCTTGATCCCGTCTGGTTATGGGACTGGCGTGAGGGGATGAACGAGGGGCTGATTACCTGCCGGACGATTTTAAACCTGATGGACGAATTCGATGAGTTGACTTTTGTCCGGGGCGAATCGGCGATTTATCAATTCATCGAGGAGCATGACCCGAAGACGTTTCGGCGTATTCTGAAGTACATCGAGGCCGGGCGTTGGGATGTGGTGGGCGGCACTGTGATCCAGCCGGACACGAATCTGCCGGCCGCTGAGACGTTCGCCCGTCTCTTTACCCATGGGCAGAGCTATTTCAAATCCCGCTTCGGTTTCACAGCGCGGGTTGCCTGGGCGGCGGATTCATTCGGTCATTGTGCCGGGTTGCCGGAAGTGATGGCGCAGTCCGGCATCACCGGGTTTGCCTTCACACGGCCCATGGAGGGGACTTTACCGCTGGCCAAGCCGGCGTTCTGGTGGGAAGGTCCGGGCGGGTCACGGGTGATGGGCTATCGGCCCACAGTGGGGTGGTACGGCACGCAACGCATGGAGATGCAACCCCGGCTTGATGCCTCCCTGGAGGAGGCCCTCAAATGTGATTTGAAGAATGTGGGAATTTTTTACGGACTGGGTGACCATGGAGGAGGGCCGAGCCGCGTGCATGTTCGGGAGATCCGCCGGTGGGCGGCCGCGCACCCTGAGGTCAACGTGGTGCATTCGGGGCTTCACCGTCTGTTCGATGCGCTTCATCAGGAAAAGGCTGAATTGCCGATCCATCACGGGGAAATGAATTTCACTCTGCGTGGATGCTATGCCTCTGTGGCGAAATTTAAATTTGCCTACCGCAAAACCGAGGCATTACTGGCTTCCGTTGAACGGACTGACTCCGTCATCCGCAGTTCGCTGAATGAAAAGCCAGCGGACTTGCGCGAGGCGTGGGATAGCGTGTTATTCAATTCATTCCATGACATTCTTCCCGGCTCCAGTATTGAACGGGCATATGATGAACAACTGGCCTGGCTGGGCGGGGCGTTTCATCAGTCCCAGCGGGTTGAGTTGTCCGCTCTGAATGCGCTGGCCCTGAAGGTAGATACCCGCGTGGCAAAGCCGGAGGGCGATTTCCCCTCTGCGTTACCGGTGCTGGTTTGGAATCCCCATCCCTGGCCGTTCAAGGGGCATATGGAGTGGGAAGCATGTATGGACTACCGTGACATTGCCCAATACAAGGGGCGTGGTGACCAGCTTCCACTGCGGGTGCTGGATGCCGATGGGCGAGCCCTGCCGTTTCAGGTGGTTGCCAATGAAAATGCCCTGGACAACTGGGGGGCACCCTGGCGGAAGCGAGTGGTGGTGCCGGTTGAGTTGCCGCCGCTCGGGTGGAAGGTGTTTGAGTATGGATGGGTGGAAGGCGCGGAGAAGCCCCAGTCGTCAAACCCGGTGTGCGCCGGGAAACCCGGCATGATTGATAACGGGTTGTATCAGGTGCAGGCAAAGGTCGGCGGCAAGGGCATCAAGATAGGTCGCAAGGGGAAGCCCGTGCTGGGTGGAGAGGGGTTGTCGGCCGTTGTGGTGGAGGATCAATTGGGGTCATGGGGCGCCGAAGGTCAGCCTGAAACCATAAATCTTTCGAAAGTCCTGGAGCATTGGAAAATTGCGGCGGTTGAGACGCTGGAGTCCGGACCGGAGCGTGCCAAATTGTGGGTCCGGCTTGCAGGCGCGCGATCATGGATTGAGCTTTCATTTCAACTTTTCCGTGGGCAGGATGCGGTCGAGGTGTCGGCGCGCGTTCTCTGGAATGAGCGGTATGCCCGGCTCAAGTTGGTGATGCCGGTGGGTGCTACCGAAGCTGAGTTCGAGGTGCCCGGTGCCCGGGTCAGGCGCAAACCCTGCGGTGAGGTGCCCGGCGGACGCTGGGTTCGGACTTTTGGCAAGGCCGGGACCTTCGGGTTTGCCAGCGATAGCCTCTATTGTTTTGACTGTACCGATGGAATGTTGCGCGCCACGGTGGTGCGTTCCAGCGGGTACGCCCACAGTGGGCCGCCTCTGATGAAGGACTGGCGTCCTGCGGTGGATTGCGGGGAGTTGAAGTTCCGTTTTCTGATCAATCCCGGCAATAAGGAACTCCCGTTCCTGGCTCAGACGTTGGAGCAGCCACCGGTGGCGGTTCTGGTTCCGGCCAAGCAAGGGCCGCTGCCGAAAACGGGGTCGTTGGCGTCGCTCAGTCCAGCCTCGCTTCAGGTTCTGGCTTTGAAAAGGGCCGAGGATGGCAAAGGGTTGGTTTTGAGAGTTCAGGAGACGTCCGGCCAGAAAACGGTGGCGACCTGGACGTGGCTTGGACAGACCATTCAGTTGGGGGCCGTCAAGGCGAATACCCTGGCAAGTTGGCGCCTTCTAAAACAGGGTGGCCGTTGGAAGGCAACCCGCACATCCATTGTCGAAACCGGAACGGGTAAACCATGATGGACAGTCATGTCGAAAAAAAAACGGATTTTACGGTAGAGAATGGCCGGAAGGTTTATCACTGTGGCACGCTGACTTATACCAAGCCGGCTCTGGCGGTCTTGTGCTTCTGGCTGCTGTGGGGTGACTTCTGCTATATGCTGATGGAGACGGTGACCCCCAGCATCATGCCGTTGCGGTTCAAGGCGCTGGGGGCAACCAATACCGAGATGGGGTTGATTCTGGGAACCATCCCTGGAATCGTCTATTCCCTGATGAATCCGGTGATCAGTTTCAAGAGTGACCGGTTCCGCAGCCGTTGGGGGCGGCGGATTCCATTCATTCTGGCCTCGTTACCGTTTCTGGTGATCTGCCTGTTCGGGCTGGCGTTTGGTGATCAGATCGGGTTCTGGATCCACAGCAAAATTGGGACGACGGCGATCACGGCGAACCGGGTGGCGATCTGGACGTTCGGGGTATTTCTGGTGTGCTTCACGTTTTTCAACACCTTCGTGACTTCAGTCTTCTGGTATTTATTCAATGATGTCGTGCCTGAGCATCTTCTGGCTCGATTCATGTCGTGGTTCCGGATCATCTCCCTGGGGGCGGGCTCGCTCTATAGTTTCTTTGTGTTTCCGCTTGCAGGCACGCATGCCACAGAGATTTTCGTTGGTGCGGCGATCCTCTATGGCGTGGGATTCACATTGATGTGTTTCAACGTCAAGGAAGGGCTGTATCCTCCGCCGCCGCCGTATGTCGGGGGGCAGGTGGGACCGATTGCGGCGATCAAGACTTACGGTAAGGAATGCCATTCCCATAGCCATTATTGGTATTTATGGTTTTGCTCTTTTATTGGCGCGATTGGGGGTGGTACGGCCACTTTCGGTATCTTTTTCTCACTGGCAATTGGTTTGAATCTGGCTCAGATGGGCAAGATTGGCGGTACCACGAGCATTGTTGTTGGGATTCTGACGCTGGGGGTGGGGTGGCTGGCTGACCGGTATCATCCGATTCGGGTGGTCATTGCTGCCTCTATTGTAAGTCTGACGCTGACCATTCCGGCAGGTCTGAGTTGGATGTTCTGGCACCCGACTCCGGAGTTGGCGTTCTGGGTTGCGATGACGTTTTCCCTTTGCTTTGGTGCCCCTGCGGCGGCATTGGCCTTTGCGTGGGATCCGCCCCTGCTGATGAGGCTTTTGCCTAGGGAGCGGTATGGACAGTTTTGTTCAACTAATGCCGTGTGGCGAGCCGTTGGGGGGATTGTCGGGGGTGGTCTGGCAGGGGGATTCCTTGATCTCATGGGCCACTTTGTCGGTAAGGAGCGGGCCTATTTCTTTATACCGGTGTGGCAACTTGCCTTTGGTATTCCTGCCTTCTTCATTCTTCTGAAATTGTATAAGAGTTGGAAGCGCTATGGTGGCGATGTGAGTTATAAGCCGCCAATACCCGACTGCAAAGATGCGAGCCAGGGGACGTAAGTGTATCCGCGAGTACGGTCAGCGAAAATGGGGGCCAGTAACCCTCCCAGCCCGGACTTGCTCTAAAGTGATAGCGTCGTCCTGACGCTGCTATGAAAGGCCCACATACGTGTGGGCTCGCGGGCCTTTCGGTTCGTGAGAGGTGGCGGCCGACGTCTCGGCGGCCGCTGATGCCGCTGATTGAGGTCAGGATGGTTTCACCTTTTGGGCATTCACGCCGCCGGGACGTCGGCGTCCACCAAGTCCGTTTACGGCGAATGGAGAGGCCCGCCTATGTATATGTGCGCAGGACTTTTCCGTGTGCTAAAACCAGTCATTGTTGTTTTAGCACCCTTTGATGGATTCACTCATCCCAATTGAAATCGACCGTTTTGCCGTTCAACTTCCATTTGCGGGGGAAGGGGGTTTCCTGCCAGTCCAGGGGTTCGCCTACCGGGAGATCACGGGCGGCGAGGGTAAAGCACTCTTTCATGAAGGCGCGTTGTTCTTGGCCAACGGCCTCTTTCTGGGCGGAGATAAACAGCGGGGTTCCGCTCTCGGCCAGCAGTTGCATCCATTGTTTGTTCTTTGCCCAGGGGACTGCCGGGGTCAGGCCCACGCAATCTCCGTCCGCTGCATAGAACCGGTTGTGCTGGGGTGCCCGGAAACCGAGGGTGTTGACTCCCATTTTACGGGTACGTGCCCACTCCTGGCCGCTGGTGTCATCCCCGATCCGCTGCACTTCGAAAAGGCCGGCAGAGAGATGGCTGATGGTGTTGCACCCCAACAGGAGGAGCTCATCCCCTGCGGCGTCACGCAGGGCCTGGTAGAGTTGAAGGACCACCTCGGCATTGGTCAGGCTCTGGTCATGGAAGTGCCAGCCGGGAAAGGTCATGTCGCGGTCCGTAATCATCTGGAATCCCCACTTCCCGAAGAGGTCCACCGTGGAGAAGTCGTGCTTCACCATCTCGTAGCCCCATTGGCGGTAGGTGTGGAGGTTGTGTTTGATCCGCTCCAGGTTCTCGGGAATCGTCGGATCCAGAATCGGGTAGCCCAGCGCCTCCACGCGGGGAATATGGGGGACCAGGAGATTCGGGTTATCGGTGTGGCTGGCGCAGAGCGGGCGGGTCCACAGGGCAGGGCGATAGCCGAGCTTCCGGAGATCGCCGGCCACTTGCGTCATGTCGCCAAAGGAATCATGGGGGGTGTCGTAGTAGTCCGCCCAGCAGGAAATGGTCTCTTTACCCGGCGCCCGTTTCGCCCAGCCGGCATCGATGACGCAGAAGGGTTTGTTGGCGTTACCGACGGCCAGCGGGGCCAGCATTTCGGCATGATCAAGGATCACCTCGCGGGTGATGGCGCCATAGGCGAAATACCAGTCATTGATCCCGTAGACCGGGGCCTTCGGCAGACGTGGCTTCGGGCACATCATCGAACAGAAGCGTTGGGTGGCCTGGAACGGGGATTCGCTGCCATCGCCCTTCAGGACTACGATTTCGGCGGCCCGGAGCGTGCGGGCTCCCAGTTGGACGCCGGATCCGCCACAGCGTGTGTCCAGCACCAGTTTGAGAACGCCGTCACAGAGGTTCCATGCGGCAAAGGAGTTTCCCCCGGTTTTGACCCCCGCGCCATGCGTGACCGCGCCGCTGTTGGCCATGAAATACCAGGGCATGATGCGGTCCGGGTTTTCCGGTTCCCAGTGAAGGTCACCGTAGGAGCGTTCCCAGTGGTCGCCCAGAAGCAGGAAATGTGACGGATGGCGCCAGCGGATGATCAAACTGGCGAGGCTTTCGCCGGGGGCCTCAATATCGATGGCCAGGCTGTCGGACGTGTCAACCAGGCTGACCCGGATCGACCCGGCGGACCAGTTAAGCATATCGGTATGGGAGAGTTTACGGTCGCCCCGGGCGGTTACCGCCACGATCTCAACAGGGGAGAGCAGTTCAGAATGGGCGCTACGGTGTGGCGATGGCGGTGTTCCGGTGGTCGTTGTCATTTAATCATTTCCTTCATTTAGGGAGTAGAATACCAGACTAGTACCTGTCCGGGATAGAGGGAAACCGAGGTCGTCTGGCCTTTCCGTCTGACCGGTTTGCCGGTGAGGTAGTCAGTGAGGTTGGGTTGCTTAAGAGTAATTCTGACATCGCTGGCATCCGTCATGCCGGTATTGATCACCGCATACCAGGTCCCGTCTTTCGGGGTTGAAATCTGGCGGACGACCACCTGTTTGTCGGAGGCCGCATTCGCCACCGTCTGGCCCGGCAGGGCGGGGAGGGCGAGAAAGGCCTGATTGAAGGCGCGGACATATTCCGGGAAGCCGCGTTGCAGGCTGTTGGCCGTCAGGTACCCGATATAGGTCGGGTCGCCGAGCGCCAGGGCGCGCGCCTCTGCCAGCATGCAATACGGGCCGGCCTCTTCGAAATCCGCGACAAAATAGCCAATGGGTTTGTCTTTGTTGTCGCCAAAGCAATTTTCATTGAGGGGGTAATGACGGATCATCGCCAGTCCACTCGGGGTCCGGAACCCCTGCAAGGCTTTGGGGTCCGATACCGAGTATTGCCGGCTGAACGCCATGGTGAGCAGGACGCCCGGGGTATGGGTATAATTCTGCGGATCGAGACTCGGAATGGAGTGCTGCCACTCCCAGCCGCCCCAGGTGTCGTGTTCGCCGGTCAGGGCGGCCCAGCCCAGATGCTGGGAGATGACGCTGTCCGGCAGAACGGTTTTTTCGCCGGGGAATGGGCCGGGATTATCGGTGACAATGCCGCCCCCCTCAAAGATTTTGCCGGGCTCGCTCGGGTCACCAGTGAACAGAAGCACCGCGTTCGTGCCGAGTACCGAGGGTTGGCCCAGGTAATCCTGGATGGCGACAAAGAAATCATGACGCTTCAGATGCCACCAGTTCAGATAGTCCTGATAGAGCGCTTTGTCGGATTTCAATTGGGAGCGGGTAGGGGCCTGAGGGCGCCGGGTCTGGTCGGCGTAGAGCTTCAGGCAGCGGTCGGAGAAACTGACGGGCAGGCCGCTATTACGGGGGCGGAGCCAGGCTCCCAGGAAATTCGCTTTGCCTTTCTCGTCGGTGATGGTGATTTCCAGCATCTTGCGGAAGTCCGCAATGGTGTCAGGATCCGTCACGTCGGCATTGGCGTTTTCGCTCCAGTGGATATGCGTGTAATCGTCGCGTCCCTTGGGACCTTTCCCCGCCTGCCCCAACGTTTTGCAACGGCGTTGCGGGCCCAGCGCCAACCGTCCGCCGATGCTGCCGCAGTATTCATACAAGGGCAGCACGTTCACCTGGTTTGATCCGGCCAGCGTCACCACTTGACTCCAGAGCTGGGGGTTGGGGGTTTGGTAAACCCAGTCATTGCTGCCGTATTTAGAGGAGTCCCAGCCCTGGTTATGGCCGAACTCCAGCAGGTCTTTGGAAAACGTATCCATGCCCAGGAATTTCATCAGGCGCATCTTGGCCGCATACCACTCCGCCATTCTCGGCGGCTCAAAGGCCGGGTTCTTTTTGTCGAAGATAATTCCATCCGACATCTCCTCGCGCCAGAAAAGGTGGCGTTGCGGTAAGGCGGCAGGAGGGCGCTTGACCGTCAAGGTCAGGGACTTCAGGTCAGGTGCCGCGTAGAGGCGGACACGACCGGCCGCAAGTCCTTGTGAGGTGGGATCATTGGCATGCTTATAATGGGCCAGGACCACCGTGAATCCGTCGGCCGGTGTCAGGGGGCGGTCGCTGATGCGGGCGAGTTCCGGGTAGTGGGGATGCAGTTCGAAGACGGTGGTCCAGTTCTGCCAACGGCCGGAAAGCGGATAGGCCAGGGACTCGGGGTTGCCGGACACATAGGGCATTTTAAGCGCATCACCTACTGAGTTGCCGGTATGGAAGGCGCGGGTGGTCTCATTGCCGGTGTTCCAGACAATCATGCTGCGGGCGACATCCTCCGGGTAGTCGATCTGCAGGACATAAGGCACGCCGTCCTTCAGGCCTTTGCCTTCACCCAGGCGCACGGCCACATAGCGATCCGGTGCATCCGGGCGGTCGGGTAACAGCAGGCAGGGCTTGCCGAGAATGGCCTTTTTCTCCACTACGACCGTGTCGGGGAAGACCCGGAATCGGTGGCCGGGTTCGGGCGCCGCCAGATCCACCTCGTCAAGCAGTGGCAGGGTGGCCGGATCGAAGGGGAGCTGAGGGCGCGCGACTTCCGCGAATGAGGCCAGGGGCGCGGTGAGCAGGAGCAGTGTCAGGCAGAAAGCAACTCTATGTTGGTGGGTATTCATATGACAAGCATACCATTCTCATTCAACCGTCAAGTGGCGCTCTCGGCCATTCTTGTTTGCAATCGGGACCTGCCGCTTATTTTGAGTAGGCAGGCGAGAGCCCTTTAAGCATGGGGTAGTGCTTGATGTTGAGGGTCTTGAATTCTGCGTTCTCGGCTTTGGTCGTTGCCGCCATAATGGCATCGGCGAGACCAATACCATGTGATTTATGGAAGTCGCGCTTGTGAAGGCCTGCCAGGCGGGCGATCTCCGTCGAGACTGGGACAACCCGAAAGAGATCGACAAAGGCATTGAGTGTGGCGAGTTCCTTGTCGCCCTTTACTCCTGCATAGAGTTCGGCAACGCTGATGGCGGAAAGAATGATTTGAGCCTGATGTGCCCTGATGAGGTTCCCCGCTTTGTCAAGCCCCCGGAGAAAGTCAATCAGCACGTCGGTGTCAATCAATACGGGGCGGGGTGTCATGGGATTAACTCCGATCCAGGCTTTTGCGCACTTCCGTGAAGTCGGGAAGGTCCGTACGGTGCTGCCAAACGCCAGCCGCTTCCTTCAGCACGGCTTGACGATGTCCCGGGCTGGATTGACAAATGAAGATGTCAACGGCATTCCTGATCAACTCGCTTTGCTTTTTTCCGCTTGCCTCGGCTAAAACGGCCAACCCATCCCGCTCTTTCTCTGTTAGATATATTTGTGTCCGGACCATCATGACTCTCCTTCAGATATACATCATGCTAATACATCACTTGATCTATGGTCAACGAAAACAGTAGTATTGTCGGGACTGAAGCGGACATGGAACGGATGGAAACGCATTTTTTGAAAGGATCACGAAGATGAAGCGACGCATGATGTTGGGCGCAATGCTGGGAGTTTTTCTGGCCGGGTTTGAGTATGTGGCGTGTGGCGCGATTACATTGCCACCGGTGTTGAGCAGTCACATGGTCCTGCAACGCGAGATGCCGGTTCCCGTATGGGGGACGGCGGCGCCAAATGAAAAAGTGACCGTAAGCTTCAGTCCTTCGAAAAGTTCCGGACAGGCGCTCCAGACAAAAACAACCACGGCGGGGAGTAATGGGACATGGAAGGTGTGGCTTGAGCCCCTGTCTGCCAGTGCTGAACCAGGGACGATGGTCATTTCAGGGGAAAGCGATAAGAAAGAACTTTCAGACGTGCTGGTCGGGGAGGTGTGGGTTGGCTCCGGGCAGTCCAATATGGCGATGGCGGGTGCCGGTTACACGGCGAACGATGAGCCGCTGAAGAAAAATATTGAAGGAGGCCCGTATCCCCAGCTTCGGGTGATTGCGCCCGGGCAAGGGTGGCAGGAGTCCACTCCTGCGGCTCTCCGGAGTTTCTCGGCGCTCTTGTTCAGCTTCGGCTTACCGTTGCAGCAGGACCTCAAGGTGCCGGTGGGCTTGCTGGTAGGTGCGGTGGGCGGGACTCCGTCAGGGTTCTGGCTCAGCCAGGAAGCCTTTGATTCAGACCAGTCCTGCAAGGGGGCCATTGCGGGATATGCGAAGACGTATCGCAACGATGAGGCGGTCAAGACCTACGAAGCGAATCTGGCGAAATGGAAACAGGAGGTTGAGGCGGCGAAGCAGAAGGGTGAAGCAAAACTGCCAAAAGAGCCCCGTAAACCTTTGAAAGCTGGGGAATGCAGAGGCCAGGTGGGGAACCTTTATGAGAAATTGATTCGTCCCTATATGCCCTTTGCCATTCGCGGCGTGGTGTGGGATCAGGGGGAAGCCGGCACCGCCATTGAAGGGGTGGACCAGTATACCCTGATGGGGGCGCTCATTCGCGGCTGGCGAAAAGAGTGGGGGCTGAATATGTCCTTCGTCTATGTGCAGAAGCCGAGCGGGGGTGGTTGCGCGTGGGATGCGGCCGAACCGGTGACCTGCAAAGCAGAGACCTTGATTAAGCTCCCGCCACTGGTTCCGGCAGATGGTACCTCTCGGGAGATGCATATCCGCATCATGGGGTATCCCAATACGTTTATGGTTACTAGCAGTGATTTAGGGAATGGGATCCACCCCGTGAATAAATCCGGTTATGGCCTGCGGGCGGCCCGGGTGGCGCTGGGCGGGGTGTATGGCCGGGCTATTGAGATTTATGGGCCGGTTTACAAATCACACAAGATTGATGGCGGGAAGGTCACCGTGACCTTTGACCATGTGGGCAAGGGGCTTGCGTTCAAGGCTGAAGCGATCGCCGCAGGAACAGGGCCCGGAGTCAGCACGTTACAGGGGTTTGCGCTTGCCGGTGAAAAAGGGGCATTTGTATGGGCGGATGCGGTGATTGAGGGGAATACGGTGGTGGTGTCCTCGGATAAGGTGCCGCAGCCGGTTTCGGTCCGTTACGCCTGGGCGAGCCAGCACCGGTGGGCCAATCTTTTCAATAAAGATGGATTACCGGCACTGCCGTTCAGGACGGACGGTATGGCCTCTGTCATTCCTAAATGACGAAGGCGAGCCGTGATGGCGCTTTTTGAATGCGGCCGAAAAATAGAGCTGGTGTCCCCAGCCGGTCATTGCCGCAATCTCCTTGATCGAGAACGTGGTGAGCCGCAGCAGATCGGTGGCGCGCCGGAGGCGCAGGTCGATCAGGGTATGATGCAGGGTCCGGCCGGTGGTTTCCCGGAAAAGAAACCTGAGATGCGAGGCGGAAATGCCCAGGGCGGTGGCGATCGTCCCCGCTGACAGGTTCGCCTCGCAGTAGTGGGACTGGAGGTATATCCGGGCTTCAGTGGCCCGTCGGGCATTGAACGAAAGCGGGTCATGCTGGGGCTGGGTCGCGACCTCGACGTAGGCGGCCACAAGGGTCCGGAGCATGCCCAGTGCCCGTTCGCGGCCCCACGCGCCTGCGCCCTGCGCCCGGGCCACCTGTTCCATCATGCTTCCAGGGTCCATTCCGACGCAGGTGGTCCAGGCCGCAAATTCGGCCGGGGACAGGATGGCGCTGCTTCTGGATTTGGCGCTGTTCACCCTCAAGGCCCCATATGGGTTTTCTGAACCAGGCAGGTCCATGACCAGGAGTTTCAATTGCGGGGATTGCGTGCGGTAATCCACCGGCAGATGCAGACAACCGGGCGGCACAATCAGCAGGTGGTGGGTGGGAATAAGGGAAGGGGCGCAGCCTGCGGTCACAAATTTCAGGCAGGAGCGGACGGGACAGAACAGTTCCCAGGTGTCATGGCTGTGCGCCCCTTGGGGTATTATCCCGTTGGTCACATTCGATTCAGCCAGATGGATGGCCGCTGGATCGGTCAACGGCCCGGACAATACCTGGCGAATAGCGTTTGTGATCGACTCGAAATCATCATTTTTCATATAGCTTCATAAATTATCGCATACAGGAGTACTGGTCAACCCGCTACTGTTGGTTCAAAGTAATTTTAAGAAGCAGGTAATCATTAAAAATAACATATCGGTGTGGACCGCACAGCCACCTTGGAGAATATAAAAATGAAGAGCGTCAGTATCGGAAAACTAAGTGGCGTCTGGTCAGCCACGCCGACCCCGTTCACCCATCGCATGCAACTTGACAAGGGGGCGGTGAAGCGGCTCGTTGAGCACCATGTGCGGCTCGGGGTCAATGGGTTATTTATTTGCGGTACGTGTGGGGAAGGCCCCTGGATGCCGGATCGCGAACGTCGCGAGATGGTCCGTGCCGTTGTGGCGGCTGCCCGCGGCCGGTTGCTCATTGCCGCACAGGTGACGGATAACTCCGCTGCCCGGATCCTGGACAACATGCGGGCGGCGGCGGAGGATGGGGCCGACTTGGCGGTGATTGCGCCGCCCTTGTTCCTGCTCAATGCCACTCCCGCCAATGTGGCGGCGCTCTATCAGGAGGCGATCCGGGGCTGTCCGTTGCCGGTGGGTATTTATGACCGCGGCAAATATTCAGCCGTGCCCGTAACCAACGAGGCCTTGCGCCAGATTTATGCCGAGCCGAAGGTGGTATTGATCAAGGACAGTTCAACGGATCCCGAGCGGATGAAGCTGGCGCTGGCGGCACGACAGGCCCGGCCGACATTGCGGCTGCTTAATGGCGATGAGTTCGCCTGCGCGGATTACCTGCGGGCCGGTTATGACGGGCTCCTGCTTGGGGGGGGCATTTTCAATGGCCGGCTTGCGGGGATGATCCTGGAGGCCGTACGGGCCGGCCGGCATGCCGAGGCGGACCGTCTGCAGCGCCGTATGAACCGGCTCATGTGGGACGTCTATGGCGGCAAAAAGATCACCTGTTGGATGTCCGGCCTCAAGCATCTGCTGGTCGAGATGGGGCTCTTTCAAACCACACGCAACTTTCTCAACTATCCCCTGACCCCCGGGTGCCAACGGGCGATCGCCAAGGCGCTGGTACGTGAAAAGGAGGTACTGTTCCCATGAAAGAGACCATGGATCGGCGGGCGGCCGACAACGCCTACTTCCATCGTGATTTCCACGGCGCCCTGAGTTGTGGCATCGAGTACCTGCATGTCACTTATGGCGAAAACGCCGTCAGGGAATACCTGCGGGAGTTTGCAATGACCTTCTACGCCCCGTTGCGACAGGCGTTGCAGGCGAACGGGTTGGTCGCGCTGAAGGCGCATTTCGAGGCCATTTACCGGCAGGAGGGCGGCGAGGTTCAGTACGAGCTGAGCGACGATGAGCTGGTGATCCGGGTGGCCGCCTGTCCCGCGGTGCAATACATGCGGACCCAGGGGCATCCGGTGGCGCGCCTCTACCATGAGACCACTCGCACCATCAATGAGGCCTTGTGCGAAGGCACGCCATTTATGGCGGAGTTGCTCGAATACGAACCCCAGACGGGGCGCAGCGTCCAACGGTTCAGTCGACGGTTGCCGGACGAGGGCACCAGAAGGAGTCACCCATGATCAGTTGCACTGAATTCATTCCGGCTTATAGCCAACTCTTCAAGACGCTGGACCGGCTGGGTGGAAAGACCGCGGTCGAAACGTTCTGGCGCTACCTGTCGGCGAACTTTCTCACGAACCTGCGAGATCTGGTGGTGGCCCACGGCATCCGGGGGTGCTGGCTGTACTGGAGCCGTACGCTCAGTGAGGAGGCCGCCGATTTCACCATGGACCTGGACGAGGAAGCGGGGACGTTTTCAATCACCATGCATAAGTGTCCATCCAAGGGGCGTCTGCTCGAATGGGGGCACATTGAGCCGTATCCCGACTACTGCCGGCACTGCGATCTGCTTTATCGCGAGGTGCTCGAACCGTTGGGTTACTCGTTTAAAATTGATCTATCCCAGTGCGACCAGGCCCGCTGCCGCGCGACGGTACAACGGGTGGTTCATGAGATTAAATAGGGGCGATTTCGACCACCGCTGTCGAATCCCGCCAGACAAAAATTTTGTCCATAGCGAGCTGCATGCCACAGGTGTGCTGACTCGCACCGGCGAGGGACCAGGAGTCCGTTAAGGACAAGGAACCCTCCGTTGCCAAGGCGCATGGCGAGATGATCCGGGGCTGGAAGAAGGCCACGGGCCGGAAGGTTTTCCTCTGGACCTATCCCTGCTGGCCGGTGGAGGACACCACCTTGCCAGTCATGCCCACATGTATGTGAATGTGGAATGATCCCCATCTTAATCTTACTCGTAATCATAATCTTAATCCTCCTCCTGTGAATTTGCATCATGCGCCATGGATATGGGACGACCCTCCTCTCGCTAGCCATCATCTCGCAGGAGTGAGCGCACGCACTAAACTGGATGTGAAATAAAACAAGATCGGGATCACAACTCTATTTACGATAAGCATCATCTATGCTATCTTTCGTATATGAAATTCGAAGAAGTGGTCCGGTTTGTTGGAGACCTTCAGTGTTTTGATCTTCCTTTGCTGACGCAAGCCTTTTCCGTCAAGAGGCCTGGTCTTCGGGTTCAATTATCCCGATGGATGAAGGACGGGAAAGTCATCGGAGTACGCAGGGGTGTGTACGTTCTCTCCCCCACCTATCGTCGTCGGCCTTTGAACACGGGAATCCTGGCGAATCAGCTCTATTATCCCTCATACCTGAGTGGTCAGTGGGCGCTTGGATATTACGACATGATCCCTGAACATGTCGTTTGGCTTACCAGTGTGACATCCCGTGCGCCCCGGCGTTTTGAAAGTCAGGTGGGGGTGTTTGATTACCGGAATATCAAGCAGAGCTTTTTTTTCGGCTATGGTACCCGGAAAGTAGGGGATCAGGAGGTCATGGTGGCGGATCCTGAAAAGGCCCTGCTGGACTATTGGCATCTTAATGCCGGGGAATGGACGTTGCCGCGTTTGGCTGAGATGCGGTACCAGAATAGGGAGAAAGTCTCAGGGGAGCGACTCAGGGAATATGCGGTCCGATTTGACAGTCCCCGATTACTCCGTGCTGTTGAGCGATGGTTGAAATTGATGGCGGAAGAGCAGGAAGGCTGGGTGGCGGTATGAAGGAGCAAGCGCTGGCATTGGCGCGCGGGATCAATGATCCCGGGCAGCGGTTGAACAAACTTCGGGAATATCTTCAGGCGCTGGTTCTGAGATCCCTACATGAATCGGAAGCGTTCCGCTCACTGGCCTTTGTGGGGGGCACGGCGTTGCGGTTCCTGCATAACCTTCCGCGTTTCTCCGAAGATCTTGATTTTTCGGTTGTTTCCCCTGATGGGTATGCGGGTGCGGAGTGGATGGCCAAAGTTAAACGGGATCTCGTGCTGGCCGGCTTCAATGCACAGGTCACCTGGAATGACCGGAAAGTGGTTCACGCGGCCTGGATCCGGCTGGAAGGCCTTTTGTATGAGGCGCAATTAACGGGGATGCCAGATGAGAAATTGGCGATCAAGCTGGAGATCGACACCCGTCCCCCGCCTGGAGCCCAGTGTGAGCGTCAGGTGGTTTTCAAGTACGTGACCTTCCTGGTTCAGTACCATGACCTGCCGTCATTGTTGGCGGGAAAACTGCATGCGGTGCTCACGCGTAAGTATGCCAAAGGGCGGGATTGGTATGATTTGCTTTGGTATCTCTCACAGCGCCCGCCGGTGGTCCCGAACGGTCTACAGTTACAGAATGCACTCGATCAGACGCAGGGCGTTGGGATTAGCGACGCCCAAGCATGGAGATCCCTTGTTCGCGCTCGTCTGGAGTCGCTGGATATGGAGATCGTGATGGATGATGTCCGCCCCTTTCTGGAGCGGTCGCAGGATGCCTCGTTTCTCACCCGCGATAATCTATTGAGCGCGATATAAACAAATTGCCGAGGCATGGCTGCGGGCGATTTATTAGGGAGTCCCTCATGCTTGCTTCTCACGTACTAACCGGGAGATTACGGAAAAGGAATTGATTTAACACTATGCCCCGACTATTTTCAGCGCATGACAACTCCATCATCTGCATTCGGTCCATGGATAGCGGCCTTGAAATCACGGGAACCCTGGTTTGTGAAGGGCGATTTGGACGGGTTTTTCGGTCTGTTCATCGATAATCTGCTGCAACTGATGCTGATTGGCGTGTTGTGCCGGTTTGTATGCGGGTTTCCCGCTGAATTCATCACCACGGTCATTCTGCCCGGTGCGGCGGTTTCCATTCTGATCGGTAACCTATTCTATGGCTGGCAGGCCCGGGTGGTGGCGTTGCGGACGGGTCGCAAGGATACCACCGCGCTTCCCTTCGGGATCAACACGCCGAGTCTGGTGGCCTATGTGTTTTTGATCATGGGGCCGGTATATCGTGAGACTGGGAGCTGGCACCTCGCCTGGCAGGCGGGGTTGTTCGCCACGCTCATCTCGGGGGTGATGGAAGTGGCCGGTGCCTTTGTGGGGGACTGGATGCGCAAACATACGCCCCGTGCCGCCCTGCTTTCGGCCCTGGCCGGGATCGCGATCACCTTTATCGCCATGGGCTTCATTCTCCAGATCTTTGCGTCGCCGATGATCGCGATTCTGCCCATGATGCTGATCCTCATCTCCTATGCCTCACGCGTGAAATGGCCGTTGTCCCTGCCGGGCGGTTTCCTCGCCGTGATTATCGGCGTCTCCCTCGCCTGGATTCTGCGCTCCCTCGGATGGGTCACCTTCACCACCCCGCAGGACGCGTATACTTTCGGATTCCATATGCCGAAGTTCCTGTTCGGGGATGCGATCGCGTTGATGGTCTCCCCGCTTGGCTGGAAGTACATGGCCATCATTCTGCCGATGGGCCTGTTCAATGTCATCGGCTCGCTCCAGAACCTGGAGAGCGCGGAGGCGGCGGGCGACCGCTATGAGACCAAGCCCTCCCTGTTGACCAACGGGATCGGGACCCTCGTCGCCGGCTTTTTCGGCAGTCCCTTTCCGACGACGATCTATATCGGCCATCCGGGCTGGAAGGCCATGGGCGCGAGGGGCGGCTATTCGATTCTGAACGGGGTGGTGATCACGCTGCTCTGCCTGTTCGGCGGATTGACCCTGGTCCTGAAGGTCATTCCCATTGAGTGCACGCTGGGGATTCTTCTTTGGATCGCCATCATCATTACCGCCCAGGCCTTCCAGGAAATTCCCAAGCCCCATGCCCTGGCCGTGGCACTGGGCCTGATTCCCTCGTTTGCCGCCTGGGTGCTGCTCGAGATCGAAACAACCCTGCGCGTTTCAGGGTCGTCGTTATTCGCTGTGTGGGACAAGTTCGGTCCGGATCTTTACATTAAAGGCGTGGTCGCGCTCAGTCAGGGCTTCATCATGACCTCCATGGTACTGGCCGCGGCCGTGGTCTTCATGATCGACCGGAATTTCCTGAAGGCCGCCTACTGGATGTTTGCGGGGGCGGTGTTATCCGCGGTGGGCCTGATCCACGCCTATACGGTGACCCCTGCCGGCATTGAGAATAAATTCGGCTGGCTGGCCGCTCCGGATTTCGCCGCCATGTATGCCTTGACCGGTCTGGTGCTTGTTGGCCTGCACTTCTGGCATCTGCCGGAAGCGGACGCCCATTGATCAATATGACGCCACAAGATTACTACCTGACTCGCAAGCCTGCCCACGTTCCCTCCGCTTCCGCGGTGTCCGCGCCGGGTGGGGCGGGGCTGGGGGGCGCCATGATGACGGACGACCCCTGCGTGTCGCAGTATGCCGCGCACTTGGAACATGAACGGAATGCCTCCCGCCATACCATTGCCAACTACCTCATGGATATCGCCCAGTTTGTCCGGTTCACCTGGACGGGGGACGCCTTGCCCCCCTACGCGTGGCAAAGCGTGGACCGGTTTAAAGCGCGTGCGTTCCTGGTTGATTTTCAGAAACGGGGAAGTGAGGCCACCACGACGTCCCGGAAATTGTCCAGCTTGCGGGCGTTTTACAAGTTTATGGAACGGGAAGGCATGGTGACGTTGAATCCCTTTGCCGGTTTGAAGGCACCCAAGCGCGCGAAGAAGCTTCCGAATTTCCTGTCGCGTGATGAAGTCAACCGGCTTCTGGACATGCCGATGAAATTATGGGCGGATGCCAAAAAACCGAAACAGGACCGGGAACGCCGACTGGTGGAATACTGCGCCTTGCGGGATCAGGCGATCCTGGAGGTGCTCTACAGCACCGGGGGCCGTATTACCGAGATTGTCGGACTGCTGGAGCCGCAGGTGGACTCGCTGAGTGGAGTGGTGCAGGTGCGGGGCAAAGGCAAGAAGGAGCGCCTGTGCGCATTGGGGCGCCCGGCGGCCAAGGCGTTGCGCGTCTCGTTAACGCTGCGTAATGAGCTCTGGCCGGAGATGGAGCGACGCCGTCCCAATGACCGGCCGCTCTTTCTGAATGTGCATGGCGGTAAGCTGACGAGCCGGTCGGTGGAGCGGTCCTTGAAGAAATATCTGCTCGGGGCGAATTTGAATCCGGACATTTCGCCGCACTCGTTGCGTCATTCCTTTGCCACGCATATGCTCGATGCCGGGGCGGACTTGCGCAGCGTGCAGGAACTGCTCGGCCATGCCAGTTTATCCACCACCCAGATCTACACGCATGTTACGGTGGAAAAATTAAAGAAAGTATACGATGATGCCCATCCGCGAGCCTGACCGCTGTCATGTAAGACAAAGGCGTATAATAAAAGAGTGGGAAATTTTGAACAGAAGCCCGCAAAGATCGCGAAGAGAAGGATTTCACCACTGATTAAAGAAATGAAAGAAATCCAGATAATGTTTGGCGATTTTCTGTCTGGCGGGTACCCCAGCCATAAAATCGCCAAACGGTTTTCTTTAATTGAAGAAGCACCATGGCGGGATTTTTGGATCGGGTACTCCCGAACAAGAAATGCCGCCATATTGTCTTGCTCTTCGCGGTCTTTGCGTGCTTCTGTTCAAATTCTTCCGCTTTCTGGATTTCCTGTATTTCTTGAATTAGTGGTGAAGTCTTTCTTAAACGAACTTGTCGGACAGGATACTAGGATTTGAGATACATATGATTTGGTTGATATACAATTTATTATTTCCGGTGTTGTTTCTGGCGATGTTGCCGTATTTCCTGCTACGCATGTGCCGGCGGGGCGGCTATGCCAAGGGCTTTATGCAGCGGTTGGCGGTCTACGATGCCGGCCTGAAGGCCCGCCTCAGTGAACACCAGCGGGTGTGGGTACATGCGGTCAGTGTGGGGGAGACTTATGTGGCACTCCGATTCATGGAGGAATGGCGGCAGGTCCAGCCTGATATCGCCTTTGTGATGACCGTCAACACCTCCACGGCGCACACCCTGGCGACCAAGGCCTTGAACAAGGCAGATGTGCTGGTGTATTTCCCCGTTGATTTCCCCTGGGTCATCCGGCGCGTACTGAACCTGCTGAAGCCCCGGATGCTGGTGCTGACGGAATGTGAGTTCTGGCCGAATCTGATCCGGATGAGCCAGGCGCGCAGGATTCCCGTGATGCTGATCAACGGGCGCCTGTCCGACCGGTCTTTCAAAGGATACCACCGCTATCGCTGGCTGTTTACACCTCTGCTGAGAATGGTGGATCGCCTCTGCGTGCAGGGCCCGCAGGATCAGGAGCGGTATCTGGCGTTGGGCGCGGCTCCGGACCGGGTTCAGGCGACGGGCAGTGCCAAGTATGATGTCGCCCTCAAGGAGCCGGGCAAGTTGGAGACGGCTTCAGCCATTCTGGCTTCCGCACGGATGGCGGCGGGCGATTTGATCTTGTTGGGCGGCTCCACCTGGCCGGGGGAGGAGGAGGTCCTGCTGGATTATTATGTTCAAGCGAAATCCCGATATCCCGGTTTGAAACTGGTATTGGTGCCCCGCCACGCCGAGCGTCGGGACGAGGTGGTGGCCCTGATTGAGAAGAAGGGCCTTCAATTTGTCCAACGCAGCAAGGGTGGGGCAGCCGTCACCGGTGAGCCGCCAGGAGTACTGCTGGTGGATACTACTGGTGAGTTGAAACACCTTTATACGGTGGCCACCGTGATCTTTATCGGGAAGAGCCTGACGCAACATGGCGGCCAGAACATTATTGAGCCGGCCGTCTGTGGAAGACCGGTGGTGGTGGGCCCGAATATGGAGAACTTCGCCGATATCGTCCGGGAGTTCAAGGCGGCAGAGGCCTTGATCCAGGTGGGGACAGAGGCGGAGCTGAAGGAGAAATTCGATCAGCTTCTTGCTGATGAGGGGATGCGCACGACCTATGGCACTCGCGCCGCCGCATTGGTCTCGAAGAACCGTGGCAGCATCAAGGCGACCGTGGCCGCGGCGCAGGGACTGCGCCGGTGAGCAATATGAATACTAAGCCTGTTGCGTCAGAAACAGGAAGTAGTCCCGGCCCCGAGCCACTCTATTGTCTTGATCTGCCGACGCAGCCCAGGCCGGGCGCCGGCCCGATTCTCGTGACGGGCGGAACGGGTTATATTGGGGGCCGGCTGATTCATGAGCTTCTCGCCCGGGGCTATACGGTGCGCGTGATGGTGCGGAAAGCCTCTCCGGAACATGTCGAGCGCTGGCCCGGGGCTGAAATTGTGGTGGCGGATGCCTCGGATGTGGCCTCCCTCACGATCGCCCTGAAGGGGATTCATACGGCCTACTACCTGATCCATTCCCTCTTGCTGGGGCCGAAAGAGTTCGAGGCCATCGATCACGCCAATGCGCGGAATTTCAGGGAAGCCGCCACCCTCAACGAGGTGGCCCGAATTATTTACTTGGGCGGGCTGGGGGATGTGCGTACCGTGCTTTCCCCGCATCTGCGAAGCCGGATGCATGTGGCGACGGAATTGGGAAGCGGGGCCATCCCCGCCACCGTGTTGCGGGCTGCGGTCATTATCGGCTCCGGGAGCTCCTCCTACGAAATCATCCAGCATCTTGTGCGGCGTCTGGCCGTGATCGCCATTCCCTGGTGGGGTCGCACCAAATGTCAGCCGATCAGCGTCCGGGATGTCATCCGGTATCTCGTGGGCGTGCTGGAGCATCCGGATACCAAGGGGCAGTCGTATGACATCGGGGGGCCCGATGTGCTGACCTATGAGGATATGCTGAAGGTGGTGGCCGACGTGCTGGGTAAAAAACGCCTGTTCATTCCGTTCTTTCTGTCCGACGTGCGGTTGTATGCCTATCTTTGCGGCCTACTGACCCCGGTTCCCGCCCCGATCACTCGGAGTTTGATGGAGGGGTTGAGGAATGATGTGGTGTGCCTGGACTCCCGGATCACGAAGCTGATTCCCTTCCGCCAGGTGCCTTATCGCGAGGCCGTGAAGGAAGCCCTGGTCCATGAAGCCCAGGATTCCGTCCATACCCGCTGG
Organism: bacterium; assembly: GCA_037128595.1. Taxonomy (NCBI): domain Bacteria; species bacterium. The sequence continues at coordinate 53,876 of JBAXWB010000002.1, read as the reverse complement.
TCAGATTCTTACCCCCCCCATCATGAGTTCAGTGTCAAACTTCATGAACTGCCACACGCCCCCCGTTTTACGGCTTCGGCTTCGGTGCTGACGGAGAGAAGCAGTCGCGATCTGTTCCGTTCCGTCTGCCTGATCGGGGGCAAGGAAGGGTGGTCGCATGGAAACTGGATGTGGCGGCTCAGGGGCATGCTCGACAAACTCCTGATGGGAGTGGGCACGACCCGTGGCCGGCGGAGTTCATCTACCCTGCGCGTGAATGATGTGGTCGATTTCTGGCGGGTGGAGTCTTTGTATAAGAACCGGATGGTCCTGCTCCGGGCTGAGATGAAACTGCCCGGCTTCGCCTGGCTCAAGTTCAGCATTTATCCTGAAGCGGGCGGCCACCGGCTTTCAGTGGTGGCATATTATGATACGGACACCTGGTATGGGAAGCTCTACTGGTATATTTTCCTGCCCTTCCATGGCTATCTCTTCGATCGGTTGGTCCGCAAAATTTCAGAACGGACTCTTGATTCAGAGCAGGCTAAATAGTGGGTAGGCTATTAGCCTGATAGGCATAGTAATCATCCCCCTTTTTTTGTTGATCTGGAGATCCTGCGATGGTATCACTTTCGCCTTTTGTGACCGGGGGGGTAGGGACGGAGCAACTTTCTTTATGACCAATACCGTTGTCTGGAGTTTAATTTATCTGCTGGCCTTCTTGGCGGCGGGGCTGGTGATCGGATTGGGCGCCATGGTGATGTCCTGGTTGCTGGCCCCGAAGCGGACCCGGGAGGTCTACCAGAAAACCCTGCGGAGCATTGAGTGCGGCGTGGCGCCCATCGGCCATGCCTGGATCCGGTACGGGGTGGTGTATTATCTCTATGCCCTGATTTTTGTCGCGTTCTCCGTTGACGTGCTGTTCCTGTTTCCTGTGGCCTTGATTTATAATGAGAAGCCGGGTTGGCTGGATTTCGGGGAAGTTCTGCTTTTTGTCGGTATCCTGGCGCTGGTGATTGTCTATGCTTGGAAGAAAGGCGTTTTTTCATGGAAAAGCAAGTTGAAGTCCCCCCAGGCTTAATTCACTTCGCAATGCTTGATGATGTGCTGAATATGGCGCGTGCCAATTCACTGTGGCCGATGACCTTCGGCCTGGCTTGCTGTGCCATCGAGATGATGGCGACCGGGGCGTCGCGGTTTGATATGGCCCGGTTTGGCTGCGAGGTCTTCCGGCCTTCCCCCCGCCAGAGCGATCTGATGATTGTGAGCGGCACCATCAGCCGTAAGATGGCCCCTGCGGTAGTGACCCTTTACGATCAGATGCCTGAACCCAAGTGGGTGCTGGCCATGGGGAATTGCGCCATCTCCGGCGGTCCGTTCAAGTTTCCCGGCCAATACGGGATTGTCGAAGGCGTGGATCAGCTCATTCCGGTGGATGTCTATGTGCCGGGTTGTCCGCCGCGCCCCGAAGCCCTGATTGAAGGGATCCTCACGCTGGAGGAGAAACTTCGCGGCAAACGGTGTTTCCCGACTGTGGAGGCCCGCTAACCCCATGAAAAGCCTCACATTGAAATCCAAGTTTGAAGCGATTGCCGTGCGTGGAACCCCCGCGCCCGTCGCTGGCGCCGAGGCTGGCGCTCCGGTGCCACTGGTGCTCGAAACCCCGCATGCGACCAAGGGGATTGACCTGGATGTAACTGTGCCGGCGGAGCGTGTGGTCGAGGCGGTCAAGATCCTGGATGACGCGAAATGGATGCTTGAGGCGATCACCGGGGTCGATTGGCTGGCAGAACGTCAATTCGAAGTCGTCTATGACTTTACCCATGTCGAGTCGGGTGAGCGCGTGGCCGTCCGGGTGCGAATCCCGCGGGACACACCGGAATTGCCGACCATTTCCCACATTTATGGCGGGGCCAACTGGCATGAACGGGAAACCCATGATTTCTTCGGGATTATCTTTACAGGGCATCCGGAATTGATTCCGTTACTCCTGCCGGAAGATGCCCGCTTCCACCCGCTGCGAAAGGACTTTACCGCGTGAGTACTGACGCACAAAGTGTTTTGAACGAGACGTTTGTACTCAATCTGGGGCCCCAGCATCCCGCCACCCATGGCGTGTTGCGCATCAAGCTGACCATGGATGGGGAGTACATTGTGGATGCGGAGCCGGTGATCGGGTACGGACACCGCATGCATGAGAAGATGGGTGAGAACCGGTCGTATGCAAAGTTCCTGCCTAATACCGGTCGCATTGATTACGTGGCCGCGCTGTTCAATGGTCACGGGTATGTAGGCGCGGTGGAGCGGTTGGCGGGCATCACTGTTCCGGAACGTGCGGAATATATCCGCGTGATCACCTCCGAATTGAATCGCGTGGCCAGTCATTTGCTGTGGCTCGGCGCTTTCCTGGTCGATCTGGGCGGGTTCACCCCGCTCCTGTATTGTTTTGATGACCGCGAACAGATCCTGGATCTGCTGGAATCCGTTACCGGTGCGCGCCTGACCTTCTGTTATTACCGGTTCGGTGGCGTGTGCAATGATATTGACGATGACTTCGTGACCGGGTCAAGGGCGTTCCTCGCCCGGCTGCGTTCCCGGATGGCGATGTATGACGCCCTGGTCACCAAAAACATCATCTTCCGCAAGCGGGTGGAGGGTATTGGCCTGATCTCGGCGGAGACCTGCCGCAAATATGGCGCCACGGGTCCGGTGATCCGCGGGTCCGGTGTGGCCTATGATGTGCGTAAAGTGGAACCCTATTCCGTCTATTCAAAATTCAATTTTGATGTTCCGGCTTTCCCCGAGTGCGACTGCATGGCCCGTTACAAGGTGCGTATCGAGGAGATGATTCAAAGCATGCGGATCATTGAGCAGGCGCTCGACTCGCTCCCTGCCGGGCCCGTCATGGCGGAGAAAGTGCCGCGCACCCTCAAGCCCGCCAAAGGCGACGGCTATTACAATGTGGAGTCGGCGCGGGGCAGTTTCGGGGTGCGGGTGGTGAGCGATGGCTCGGAGAATGCCTACCGCCTCAAACTGCGTTCCCCGTGTTTCTCGAACATGAGTCTGTTCCGCGAATGTTCAGCAGGGATGCTGTTGCCGGATGCGCTGGCGCTTCTGGGAAGTTTTGATCTGGTGATCCCGGATATGGACCGTTAAGGATGGGAGAGGGTTAGAAATGTCGAGCGACATGATCATGGAAGTAGTGCGGCTGATCCTCTATTTGGTCGGCTTTCTTGCCTTTGCGCTGCTCAATGCGGCGTACCTGACCCTCGTGGAACGGAAAGTTCCCTCCTGGTTCCAGCTCCGGCCGGGCCCCATAGAAGTGGGCCCCTGGGGCCTGTTGCAACCGGTGGCGGACGGCATCAAGTTGCTGGGCAAGCAGATCCTGACCCCGCAGGGCGCCGATCTGATCATGTTCAAGCTGGCGCCGGTGATGGTGGTGGTGCCGGGCGTTCTCTGCCTGGTGACGATGCCGTTCAGCGAGTCGATTGTGCCCCGGAATTTCAATCTGGGACTGCTCATGATCTTTGCGTTCGGGGCGTTCGGCGTGTTTGCCATCCTGTTGGGCGGCTGGGCTTCGAATAACAAGTATTCAAGCATCGCCGCCGCGCGGGTAGTGGCACAGAACATCGCCTATGAAATTCCCATGTTGCTGGTGGTCATTTCCCTGGTATTTGTCACGCGCACCTTCAACCTGCATACGATTGTCGAGCAGCAGATGGGCGGATTCTGGCACTGGAATGTGCTGAACCTGAAGGCCAGCCTCATGATGCCGGTCGCCTTCCTGATCTATTTCATTTGTATGCTGGCGGAAACGAACCGGGCGCCCTTCGATATGGTCGAGGCCGAAAGCGAACTGGTGGCCGGAGCCTTTACGGAGTATTCAGGGATGGGTTTCGGCCTGTTCTTTGTCGCCGAGTATTTGAACATCATGGTCGGCTGCTGCGTCGGGACGATCCTTTTTCTGGGCGGCTGGGATTGCCCCTTCGGGATCCTGCCCGGCGTCCACTGGTTCCTGATCAAGATGTATGCCCTGTGTTTTGCCGTGATCTGGGTGCGCTGGTCGTTTCCCCGGACCCAGTTTTACGGGCTTCTGAACTTGTCGTGGAAAATTCTGATTCCGTTCGCGCTGGTGAACCTGCTGCTGACGGCCTTTATGCTTAAACTCTTCCACTAGGCTTATCCTGATGATTACTTATTTTAAAGAAATTCTGAGCGGGCTGTACACCCTGTGCGTGGGGATGAAGATCACCTTCCTTCACTGGTTCCGTCCGAACGTGACGGTGCATTATCCCCGGCAGAGTCTGAAAATGACGCCGCGCTATCGCGGTCATATCGATCTGACCTCTGACGCGGCGACCGGCAAACCCAAGTGCGTGGTCTGCATGGCGTGTCAGCGGGCCTGTCCCTCCGGCTGCATCAAGCTGGATGGGGCCAAAGCCGAAGGGGCGCCCCGCAAGTCGTTGACCTCCTATACGCTCAATTTCACGACCTGCAGCCTGTGCGGGCTCTGTGTGGAAAGTTGCAGCTTTGATGCGCTCCATTTTTCAAAGGAATACAACCTGGCCTCCCGGAAAAAAGAGGATTACACGATGGACCTGCTCAAACGCGTGCTGGAGAAAAAATGACGATCGACCTGACCCCTGCAACGCTCAATACGGTGGCTTCCTCCCTGCTTTTTGCAGCGGTGGTGGCGGTGACCCTGACGGGGGCAGTGATCGCCGCGGCCTCACGGCGGCTGGTCTATTGTGTGAGTGGGCTGGTCCTCTCCTTTATGGGGCTGGCCGGGCTGTATGTCTTCCTGAACAGTCCGTTTCTGGCGCTGATGCAGGTGTTGATCTACATCGGGGCCATCTGCGTCACGATCATGTTCGCGCTGATGCTGGCTGATCCCAATGAGGAGTCGTCCCTGCTGCCCCGGAATGTCCTGCTCGGGTTGTCCAGTTTCCTGGTGGCGGCGATGCTGGCGGTGGGCCTGATTCTGGTGGTGGCCAAAACCCATTGGCTGCCGAAGGCCGTCCAGATCAATGCCGGCTCGGTTGAAGATCTGGGGCGGGGGCTGTTGACGCGCTTCGGTTTTGCATTTGAACTGATCTCGGTGGTGTTGCTGCTGGCCATTCTGGGGGCGCTGGTGGTGGCACGGTCGGGGCGGAGGACTCACTCATGACACTACTCAATCTGATCATTCACGCGCCTGGAAATCTGGCCGCCTATCTGGCCGTTGGGGCGCTGATGTTTGCCATCGGCTTCTTCGGGTTTATCCGGCACCGCACGCTGGTGGGCATGTTGATTTCCGGTGAGTTGATTCTGGCGGGGGCCTCGCTCAATTTCATGGCCTTTGCCCATTTCCGCGCGGCGGATCCGGTGGTCGGACAGGCCTTCACCTTGTTTATCATGGGAATCGCCGCGGCCGAGGCGGCCATTGTGCTGAGCATTATGGTGGCGGTGTATCGCAATTATCACTCAATTGACGCCCGTGACCTGAAGGAGATGGAAGGATGACGATTGCTGCTCCCTTGGAAACTCCCCGTCTGCTTCTGGCGATCCTGGCGCCCCTGATCGGTTCCGCGGCGGTCATGCTGACCGGCAAGCGACCGAATGTGCGCGAGGCCTGCTCCTTTATCACGGCTACCATCCTGTTCGGCACCGTGGTTTCGCTGGTTCCGGCCGTTCTCGCCGGGCAAAAACTGGTGTATCATCTCTTCAGCATTCTGCCCGGGGTCTCGGTGACGTTGCGGGCGGATGCCTTTTCCATGGTGTTCGCGCTGGTCGCCTCCCTGTTGTGGATGGTGACGGTGATTTACTCCATGGGTTACATGCGCGGCGCCCATGAGCATGCCCAGACCCGCTTCAACGCCTGTTTTGCGCTGGCCCTGTTCGGGGCCATCGGTTGTGCCTTCTCAGATAACCTCTTCACCCTTTACCTGTTCTACGAAATCGTCAGCATCAGCACCTATCCGCTGGTGGCGCATCATCAGGACCAGGAAGGCTATGAAGGCGCCCGCAAGTATCTGACCTATCTGACGGCCACGGCCAAGGGGTTGGTGCTGCCGGCCATGATCATGACCTATGTCCTGTGCGGTACCCTTGATTTTTCGACCAACATCCGGGACGGTATTTTCCCGACGGATGCCAGTCGCTGGCTGGTGACGATCACCTACATCTGCCTGATCCTAGGCTTTGCCAAGAACGGCATCATGCCCTTCCACAGCTGGTTGCCCGGAGCCATGGTGGCTCCCACACCCGTGAGCGCCCTGCTGCATGCGGTGGCCGTCGTCAAGGTGGGGGTATTCTCCACCACGCGCGTCATGCTGTTCCTGTTCGGGGTCGTCAAGATGGATGACTTCAACCTGGGGATTCCGACGGCCTACTTTGTGTCCTTCACCATCCTGGCGGCCTCCCTGATCGCCTTGAGCAAGGATAACCTGAAGGCGCGGCTGGCCTATTCCACCGTGAGCCAGTTGTCGTATGTGATCCTGGGCGTGGCCTTGCTGACGCCGGTGGGGATCGAAGGCGGCATTGTCCACATCGTCAATCACGCCTTTGCCAAGATTACCTTATTCTTCTGCGCTGGCGCCATTTATGTGGCCTCCCACAAAAAGGATATTTCCGACATGAAGGGGCTGGGGCGCGTGATGCCCTTTACCTTTGCCGCCTTTGGCGTTGCGGCGTTGAGCATGATCGGGGTGCCGCCGGTGGGCGGGTTCATCAGTAAATGGTTCCTGCTGGTGGGCGCCATGGATGCCGCCCAGATCGGGATCGTCGTGGTGCTGCTGACCAGTACGATCCTGAATATCGGATACTTTGCGCCTGTCGTGTATTCCGCCTTTTTTGGCAAGCCGGCTGATCCCCATGCGTATGACGGGGTGGGGGAAGCCCCGCTGACCATGGTCGTGCCCCTGTTGATTACGGCCTCGCTTTCGGTGGCGGTGGGTATCTATCCCGACTTTTTCCTCAACCTCATAAAGGGAGTGTTCGTATGACCCTTGTCACCCTGATTGATTTCCTGCGGGACCGGCTGAAAGCCGTCATCATCGTGGGCTGTGTGGTGCTGGCCCTGCTGGTGTTGGGCGATTGGTTGTTCGTTGACAAGGAACATGCCCACACCAAGGCGGAGCATATTGTTGGCTTCTGGTCGGCCTTCGGGTTTGTGGCCTGTGTGTTGATTATTTTTGTTTCCAAGTGGTTCGGACACCGGGGCATCATGAAACGGGAAGATTATTATGGCGATGAATGAGTTCTGGATACATCCGGCGCTGATCCTGATTGTGGGCGCCATGGTGATGCCGTTCCTGCGCGGGCTGGCACGTTCCGCCTGGCTGCTGTTGGTGCCGGCCCTGGTGTTTGCCCAGGTCATCCATATGGGGGCCGATCCGGGCCTGCATGGCGTGGTCAAGTTCCTGGACCTGACCCTGACCTTCGGGCGCGTCGACAAACTCGGGCAGGTGTTCGGATACATCATGTCCCTGATGTGTCTGCTGGGCAGTTTGTATGCCCTGCACGTCAAGGAGTCCGCCCAGCATTCCGCGGCCTGGGTGTATGTCGCCGGGTCATTGGGCGTCATTTACGCCGGCGATTTCATGACGTTGTTCCTGTTCTGGGAGTTGATGGCGTTTTCCTCGGTGTTCCTGATCTGGTTGCGGCGGCGTCCGCAATCGTTGGGAGCGGGCTTCCGGTATTTGCTGGTGCATGTGGCGGGCGGCCTGGCCCTGCTGGCCGGAATTTTGTTGCGGTACCACGCCACGGGCGGGGATCTCACGTTTACCCAGTTGGATGTCCATCATCCGGATCTGTCGACCTACCTGATCATGATCGGGTTCATCCTGAATGCCGCGGTGCCGCCGCTGCACGCCTGGCTGCCCGATGCCTATGGCGAGGCCACGGTCACCGGTTCGGTGTTCATGTGCGCGTTCACCACCAAGACGGCCGTGTATGCGTTGTGCCGGGGCTTTGCGGGGATGGAAATCCTGGTCGCGCTGGGCGTGATCATGGCCCTGTACGGGGTGGTCTACGCGGTGCTGGAAAACGACTCGCGCCGGTTGCTGGCCTATCACATCATCAGTCAGGTCGGCTATATGGTGGCCGGGGTGGGGCTGGGAACGCAGATGGCCATCAATGGCGCCTGCGCCCATGCGTTTGCCCACATTTTGTATAAGGGCCTGCTGTTCATGGGGACGGGCTCGGTGCTGCACATGACGGGCAAGAGTAAATTCTCCGAACTGGGTGGCCTCTACAAGAAAATGCCCTGGGCCTTTGTCTTTACCCTGATCGGGGGATTGTCCATTTCCGCCTTCCCGCTGTTCAGCGGGTTTGTCAGCAAGTCCATGATTGTGCAGGCGGGTTTTGAGGATCACAAGATGGTGGCGGCCTTTCTGCTGATGCTGGCCTCGGCGGGAACCTTCCTGCATACGGGTTTGAAGGTGCCGTATTTTATCTGGTTCGGGAAGAACAACTGCAGCAAGGAAACCTGGGAGATTGCCAAGGATCCGCCTTGGAACATGTGTGCGGCCATGGCCTTGATGTCCTTCATGTGCATCTTCATCGGCTGCTATACCCCGTATCTATACGCCAAGCTTCCCTATGAGGTCGATTATCAGCCGTACACCGCCTACCACGTTTCTGAAACGCTTCAGATCCTGTTATTCACGGCGCTCGGCTTTTTCCTGTTTGTCAAAAAACTGACACCCGAAGCGACAATCAGCCTGGATATGGACTGGTTCTACCGGATGGGTGGACGCGGGGTGGCCTGGGTCTCCCGGGTGCCGGCCCAGGCGGTGGATGAGTGGGTGAGCGAGTTCTACCGGTTCTGCGGACTGGCCTGGACAATGTCGCTGGCCCGGGTCTCCTCGTGGTTTGATTGGCATGTGATTGATGGTGTGGTCGATGGGGTGGCCCTCTCGGTGCGGTGGATCGGGGAGCGCGTGCGCCACATGCAGACACGGAATCTTCAGTTCAATATCTTCAGCGCGGTCGTAGTGGTCGTGGTGATGCTCTTGACCTATGCGTTGACAGCGATGACGTTGAGGTAAGCTATGCTTTGCTTTTATACAAATGGCCAATGGCCGATCTTGAGTGTGCTGACCTTCCTGCCGTTGGCGGGGGTCCTGTTGCTGCCGGTCCTCAAGGGGGATGGTCCGGCCAAAGTCTGGGCGCTGGGGGTGACGCTGGTGACGGCGGTGCTGTCCCTGCCGCTGTTTGCCGCGTTTGACCTCACGACGGCGTCGTACCAGTTCTCTGAAAAGGTCGCGTGGATTCCTTCGCTGAACATCCATTATGCGCTGGGCATTGACGGGATCAGTCTTCTGCTGGTGTTGCTGACCACCCTCCTGATGCCGCTGTGCATCCTGTGTTCCTGGCGCGCGATCGGGTCCCGCGTCAAGGAGTTCATGGCCTGCATCCTGATCATGGAAACCGCCATGCTGGGCGTATTCATGGCCCTTGATTTTGTGCTGTTCTACATCTTCTGGGAAGCGATGCTGATCCCGATGTTCCTGCTGATCGGGATCTGGGGCGGGCCGCGCAAGATCTATGCGTCGGTCAAGTTCTTCCTGTATACGCTGGCCGGATCGGTGCTGATGCCGGTGGCGGTGATCGCCCTCTATCTGCACAGCCAGCCCCACACCTTCTCCATTCCTGAGCTGATGAACCAGCCCTATTCCTTCACGCTGCAATGCTGGGTCTTTCTGGCCTTCTTCGTGGCCTTTGCGGTGAAGGTTCCGATGTTCCCGTTCCACACGTGGTTGCCTGCGGCGCATGTGGAGGCGCCCACGGCCGGGAGCGTGCTGCTGGCGAGTGTATTGCTGAAGATGGGGGCGTATGGCTTCCTGCGGTTCTGTTTGCCGATGACGCCGCAGGGCGTCCAGGCATTTGCCCCCTATGTGCTGTCCCTGTCGGCCGCGGGCATTATCTACGGCGGGTTCACGGCCTTGGCCCAGAGCGACATGAAGAAATTGGTGGCCTATTCGAGTGTGGCGCACATGGGGTTTGTCACCTTGGGAATCTTTGTCCTGAACACCAGTGGCGTTGAGGGCGCCATTCTGCAGATGATCAACCATGGGATCACCACGGGGGCCCTGTTCCTCTGCGTGGGCATGATCTATGAACGCACCCATAGCCGGGAGCTGGCCAATGCGACCGGGATCGGCAAGGTGATGCCCGTCTATGTCACCGCGCTGGCGATTTTCGGACTCTCCTCCCTGGCGTTCCCCGGTACGAACAGTTTTGTGGGTGAATTCATGGTGCTGGTCGGCAGCTTTGCCCATTCCATGAAGCTCGGGTGGGTGGTGGTGCCCGGGGTGGTCCTGAGTGCGGCCTATATGCTGCGCATGCTGCAGCGCGTGATCTGGGGCGGAACCCACAATCCGGATACGGCCTATCTCAAGGATTTGAACTGGCGCGAGATCGTTACGCTGGCGCCATTGGTGGCGTTTGTTCTGTGGATCGGACTGGCCCCCGCTCCGTTTCTGAAGGTGCTGCATGTCAGCGTGCAGCACCTGCTCATGCAAGTCCAGTTGGGCTTGAGTATTTAATTTACGGAAGGAATGGCACAACACGATGAATCCGATTCTTTTTTTACCTGAACTGGTGCTCATCTTCGGGAGCCTGGCGGCCTTTGGCGTGTGTCTGGGCGAGGGGCGGACCCGGCTGGCGGCGGTGACGGCCTTGACCACGGCCTTGCTGACCCTGGTGGCCAGTGTGGCGTCCCTGTGTCTGGCCGGCGATCTGTTTTGTCATGCGTACCGGGTGGATCTGTTTTCCCAACTGTTCAAGGTGTTTATCGCCCTGGGCCTGTTGGCGGTGGTGTTGTTCGGTAGCAAATTGAAGGACATCCGGGCTGACGTCCGGCCTGAATATTTCCTGTTTCTGCTGCTGGGGTCACTGGGCTTGACCCTGCTGGTCAGCGCGGTCGAGCTGATCACGCTGTTTATCGCCTTGGAGCTATCCTCCTATGCGTTGTATCTGCTAGTACCCCTGCGTCGGGAACAGACCGGACTCCGCCTCCAGATGGAATCGGCCGCCAAGTATGTGATGTTCGGGATTGTGGCCACCGGCTTTCTGCTGTTTGGCATGAGTTACCTGTACGGAATGACGGGGTCCACCTATTTCAGCGAAATCGGGCCGGCGCTGGTTCAGCATTGGAACGAACCGGCCGTGCTGGTGGGCATGATCCTGATTCTCGCCGGACTGTTCTTCAAGTTGGCCGCCTTTCCTATGCACCTCTGGGCGCCCGATGTCTATCAGGGGGCTTCCAATGAGACAACGGCCTTTATTGCCGGTGTCCCCAAGGTGGCCGTGATCGCGGTCTTGATCCGTTTCCTCATGTGCGCCCACTCTACAAATGAGACGTTGAGCCTGGTGATTACGCTGGCGGCGATCGGCTCCATGTTCTTCGGGAACCTGGCGGCCCTGGTGCAGAAGGATCTCAAGCGGATGTTGGGGTATTCGAGTATTGCCCATGCTGGCTATGTCCTGCTGGGGTTGGTGACCCTGCAGCCGGGCGGATATGCGGTGTCGATGTTTTATATTTTCGGGTTTCTCGTGATGAGTCTGGCGGCCTTTCTGGTGATCTGCCAGATGTCAAAAGACGGCGAGAATGTCACCCTGGATGATCTGTCCGGCCTGCACCAGCGCAACCCGCTGGCCGCATTTATTCTGGCCGCCAGCATGTTCGCCCTGGCGGGGATTCCGCCCTTTGCCGGCTTTATCGGCAAGTTCCTGCTTTTGAATGAGGCCCTGCGTGCCGGCTTTACGACGCTGGTGGTGATTGCCGCCGTGAACACGGCCATAGGGGTGTATTACTATCTGACCGTCGCCCGTGTCATTTATTTCACCGATCCCGGGCAACGCCCCGCCTTCACGTTTGAGCGCGGGGTGGCGGTTCTAGGCGTGGTACTGATCATCCTGGTTACACTACTCGGTATTGTCCCTGCGAAACTGTTGAACGCAGCGATTCTGTCTGTTCAGTTTTAAAGAGAAGTCTTTACTGAGCCTTTAACAACGTAGCAACCCGGCACGTGCTTTAATGGCCCCACCGCCTGGCCCGGTTCGCCCGGAAAAAACGAAAACGTTTTCGTTTTTTCAAGGGAGGAACCCGCCGCTCCTTCGATCTTTTCCGCGCCTTATCCGCTTCTCTGTTCGATCAGCCCACGCATTCGCCTCCGGCGTCTTCTCCGCTCCCCTCACGGGGATACAGTTGCCTTTGGCTACCCTTCGCCGTTATCTAACTGGGGCAGGACTTGCTTCCTTGATTTCATCCAACTTTCCGCTAGGCTTGACCCCATGTAAAAAGTTGGTACGCTCGCGGAGCGCACCTGCAAACAACCGGGCTTGCCCGGCACACAACCAAGCGGCTCAGGCTACGGCTCGCAAGCTCGCTCCCGTGAAAACCAATGTTCGACCCGAAGAGAAAGCATGCTACCACGCAAGTGGGACATTATGAGAGGATGCGAGAGATGAACGTTAAAATCAAACTGGTTCACTGCGACACGTTGAGTTGCGAGCCGATCCTGCGCCGGATGCCAGATGGTAACCTCCTGTGCGTCAGCCAATGCGGAGACGTGGACGAGCCGGCACCTGGCAACCGCGTGTATGCCTTTGTAAGCCGTGACAATGGGGAAAAGTGGGGCGAACCGCTCAAGGTGTACCCGGAGACAGGAGAAGCAGTTTATGTGACCGAGGTGAGGGTGCTTGACGGCATCATTGACGCGTTTCTGCAGGTGCACAGCGGAAGATTCCTGAATATGCGCTGCGTGGTCATGCGCAGCCATGACAGCGGGAAAACCTGGGCAAACGCGGGCGAGCCACCCTTCTTCCCAACCTTTTGCTTCATTCGCGGCACGTTGCCGCTAAGCAATGGGGAGATCGTCTTGCCGTACATGTACTTTCCGGTCACGGAAGCGGAGAACAGGCGGTTGATCGCGGCTAGTCACAACTTGGATATTCGCCATCAGAGGGCGATCTGGGATGCCGCTATTGAACATATCGAAAACGGCGTGATCGTCAGCAGGGATCTGGGCAAGACTTATCAGCGTTTTGTAGGTCCGAAAATCCCCATCAAGGGAGCAACCGGACGGGCCTGGGCGTGGACCGAGCCGACGATTGCCCAGCTCTCCGATGGTACAATTGTGATGCTCCTGCGCGTGGACGGCAGCGGACGGCTCTGGCGAAGCGAATCGCGGGATAACGGACGCACTTGGACAGAGGCGGCACCGACAGATATCCCCAACCCGGGCAACAAACCGAAACTCATTCCGATGACGGACGGGCGCATTGCCCTGATCCATACTCCGAATTCCGATCCCTCTTTTACCTCCCGCTATCCGCTGGCCCTCTGGATCAGCGATGACGATATGCAAACCTTTGGGGACAAGCGCCTGGTCACCGACTTCCCGGGCAACTACTGCTATCCTGATGGCTTCTTTGAGAACGGTCACATACTGTTTACCATAGAGATCAATCGGCACGAGATTCTTTTCTTTGATTGCGAGATTTAGCCGTCGGCTCCCCGGATCGGAAAACACGATCGCGGCGTCGAACCACGGCCCGCTGCCTATCGCCGCTGGCGAGGCTCACGCAGAGGCCGAGGATTTCAACGTTCCCTAAGGCCGAGAAAGTCCGACCGGATAATTGGGGCCGTTCCGATGTGGCGAAAGAACGACATCGGGGCATTAACGGGTGTCCCTACCGCGATGCATAATAAAATTGATTGATGATGATATCAATAATGATACTATATTCCCATGGGTTCAGTTGAAGACACAATTTCAGAGATGCGAAATAATCCTAAAGGGGTTCGCTTTGCTGATTTGTGCCGGGTGTGCGAGAAGTATTTTGGACAACCAAGGCAAAAGGGAACTAGCCACCGGATCTATAGGACGCCATGGCTGGGGGATCCACGGGTAAACATTCAGGACGACAAAGGGAAAGCGAAGGTTTACCAAGTCAGGCAAGTATTGAAGGCAATAGAGAGGTGGGACTATGAAAACCATTCCAGATGATCATTATACCTACCGCGTCACGTGGTCGGAAGAAGATAAAGAGTACGTTGGACTTTGCGCGGAATTTCCGGGATTGAGCTGGCTGGCCGCAGCACCGGAGGCCGCGCTTCGCGGCGTCCGGTCCGTAGTGGCTGACGTTGTCGAGGACATGAATAAACAAAGGGAACCCATTCCTGAGCCGCTGGCAAGCCGGTCATTCAGCGGGAAGTTCATGGTGCGCGTCCCTCCCCATGTGCACCGTGAACTCACCGTAGAAGCTGCTGAAGCTGGTGTCAGCTTGAACCGTCTCGCATCGGCAAAACTGGCGCACGGATAAAAGACCCTGCCAACCAGAAAGTTCAGGTTACCTCGGTCCCGCTCCGAACCTGACTTTCGTCGTTGAGCACACCGTCCCGGTTGGCAAAAGCCCTCAGACTTCCTGGTTGCCTGATACGTACGGAATCCCGTGGCGGCGCGAGATCAAGTTGGCGGAGATCCGGCCTGATTCGTAAATGGTGGGCAGGCCGCTTCCCGGGTGGGTTCCACCACCGACCAGATAACAGTGGTCGACGTCTTCAAATTTGTTGCGCGGTCGCAGATAGACCATCTGGCCCAGGTTGTGCGCCAGATTGAAGGTGGCGCCCTCGTAAACGTGATAGTGTTGATTCCAGTCTGCCGGTGTCACGAGTTGTTCCGTGACAATGTGGTTCCGGAGTTTCATGCCGGTACGGGACTCGATGGCATCGAGTGTCATCTCTCGATAAGCGGCCCGGCGCTGTTCCCAATTGATGGCCCCGCGTAAATTGGGCACGGGAACCAGGACGTACAGGGCGGAGTGGCCGGCGGGGGCGAGGGTGGGGTCGGTCACGCTCGCGTTGCGCACGTAGAACGACAGATCGCCTGTCAGTTCCTTCCCATTGAAGATCCGCTCGATGTTGGTGCGGTAATCGCGGGCGAATACAATCTCGTGATGGGGGGTGTCGTAGCTCCGGTCGAGCCCGAGATACATCATGAACGTGGAGCAGGAGAGCTTCATGTTCTGCATTTTACGGGGGGTGTATTTCCGCAAGGTGCCGGGCGCGAAGAGCCGGGTGGCGGCATACCCGAAGTCGGCGTTGATGACGACCTCATCGGCCTCGACGACGTCACCACTGGCCAGCCGCACGCCAGCCGCGACACCGTTGCGCACGATGATTTCCTCGACGGGGGTGGAGAGATGAATCACCGCTCCGTTCCGGCGGGCGACATCGGCCATGCAGTCGGAGATGCGACTCAGGCCGCCGATGGGGTGGTAGATGCCGAAGGCGTGCTCAATATAGGGGATCATCGCGAACATTCCCGGACACTCCCATGGCGACATGCCCAGATACTTGGACTGAAAGGTGAAGGAGAGGGCCAGGTCCTCGTTCCCGAAGATCTTTACCACTTCTGAGAATAAGCTGCGGCCTAGCGCCATGTGGGGTAGCGCCTTGATCAGGCTGCCTGAAAACAATGAAGACAGGGTGTGGTAGGACTTTTGCAGGCAGGGATAGAGTTTTTTGAATCGAACCTTTTCGCGGCTCATGAACTCATCATAGTGGTGCTCGCGGCCAGGGAAGACTCGGGCGATCTCGGCTTTCATCCGTTCGCGATCCATGGAGGTATCGATGGATTTGTCGGCAAAATGGAGCCGGTACATGGGGTCCAGCCGGCGCATGTCCAGCAGGCTGTCAGTGGTCGCCCCAGCCTCGATGAAGACTTCGTCGAGCACCTCTTTTAACATCAGGAATGTGGGGCCGGCGTCAAATACATAAGGGCCTGATTTAATGGCCGCATTACGGCCGCCCACAACGGGTTGGGCCTCGAAGAGGGTGACTTTGAATCCCCGGTGGGCGAGGATCATGGCCGTGGTGAGCCCGCCGGGGCCTCCCCCTACGATGACGATATGTTTTTGTGCTGGCATGGGTTAACTCCTTTAGTTGCTCATCAAAAGACGCTGGAACCATTTCAAGGTGGCCAGGGAAATCCGGGGAGGGGGATAGGTCAGGCCTGGATCAAAATGCGGGGAGCGTGTCAGCACGCTCCGGTAATGGGTGAAGGTGTCGAAGCCCGCCTTCCCGTGATACGCGCCCATGCCGCTTTCCCCGATACCGCCGAACGGTAGGTCACGACTGAGGATGTGGCTCAGGGTGTCGTTAAAACAGACGCCGCCCGAGGCGGTTTCGGCGAGCAGGCGTTCCTGGGTGGCCCGTTCGCCGGTAAAGGCGTAAAGCGCCAGTGGCCGCGGACGAGTGCGGAGATGGCTGATGACATCATCCAGTTTTTCAAATGGCAGGACCGGCAGGATGGGGCCGAAAATCTCCTCCTGCATGATGGGGGCGGTCAGGGAGACCCCGGTGAGGATGGTCGGGGCGAAGTAGCGGTCGGTTTGGTCGAAGGCGCCGCCACACTCGAGGTAGCCCTGGTTGAGGTAGGTGGTTAAGCGGTTCAGGTGCGGGAGGTTGACGATGCGCCCATAATCCGGACTCTGCTGCGGGTCGGGGCCATAAAACTCACGCAGGGTCCGGGTGAGGTGCTTCAGCATGGGCTTCACGACCTCAGCCTGAACCCAGACATGGTCCGGAGCCACACACGTTTGGCCGGCGTTGAGGAATTTTCCCTGGACAATGCGGTGTGCGGCCACCTGCAGGTCGGCGTCGGCACAGACAATGCAGGGCGATTTACCGCCCAGTTCCAGCGTGACGGGTGTGAGGTTGGGGGCTGCTGCAGCCAGCACCAGACGCCCCACGACTGAACTGCCGGTGAAGAATATTTTATCGAAAGGCTGGCAGACCAGTTCCCGGGCGCGGGCGGCATCGCCTTCCACCGCGGTGATATAGTCCGGCTGGAAATGGTCACGCAGGAGACGGGTGATCACGCCCGAGACATGGGGTGCGTATTCTGAGGGTTTGACACAGACCCCGTTGCCGGCCGCCATGGCGGACACCAGCGGGGAGAGGGTCAGGGCGAAGGGGTAGTTCCAAGGTCCGATGACGAGGGCCACGCCGTAGGGTTCGGGGTGAACGCGGCTTGAGGCGGGCCTGAGCCAGAGCGGAGTGTGGCGTCGCTGGGGACTGGCCCAATCGGTCAGGTGTTTCAAGGCGTAACGGATATCGGCGAGAACAAACCCGACTTCCGAGGCATAGGCTTCGATGACCGGCTTGCCCAGGTCCAGGTGCAGGGCATCAAGTATATCGCCTTCGCTGGATTCAATCGCAGCGGCCAGCATCTGGAGTTGCGCCCGCCGGAATGACAGGGATCGAGAGGTCCCCTTGTCCCGGAAGGCGTGCGCCTGGGTCAGCCATGAATCTGCAGTCATGGGACAGGGAACGAAATATTGTCGCATCCCGTCAAGGTTATTGTATAAGAGACGGTATGAGCACAACCGAGCGAAAAAAGGTAATCGTTATCGGGGCGGGACTGGGGGGGCTGTCGGCGGCGATTTCGCTGGCCCAGGAGGGCTATGCGGTTGAGGTTTTCGAAAAGAACGGGAAGATCGGCGGCAAACTGAACGTCCTCACCGAGCAGGGTTACACGTTCGATCTGGGCCCGTCTATTCTGACACTCCCGCATATCTTTGAGCGGCTTTTCCAGCGGTCGGGCCGGCGGATGGCTGACTATATCCCGATCCGGCCGCTTCGGCCGCATTGGCGCAACTTCTTCGAAGACGGGACGGTACTCGATCTGGTTCCCGAAGCCGACCTGATGGACGCCGAATTGCGCAAGGTCGGCCAGGATCCGCAGCGTTTCAAGGAATTCCTGGACTATGCGGGCCAGCTTTATGACCTTGTTAATGCCGGCTATTTTGAGCGTGGGTTGGACACTGTGCGCGATTTTCAGCGCTTCTACGGACTTCTCGACTTTCTCAAGTTTGATCTTTTCCGGACGATGCACGGGGGGGTGGCCCGGTTCATCGACGAACCGCATGTCCGGGACGTGCTTGATTATTTCATCAAGTACGTGGGGTCCTCCGCCTATGATGCTCCTGCGTTCATGAACTGTCTGCCCACGATCCAGTTCCGTTACGATCTGTGGTATGTGGATGGGGGGCTCTACCATATCGCATTGGGGTTACGCCGGTTGATGGATGAACTCGGGATCCCGGTGCACCTGAACTCGGAGGTTGCCAAGATCCGGACGCAAGGGTGCCGGGTGACGGGCATCACCACCACGGAGGGGGTGCCACACGATGCGGATCTGATCGTCTCCAATATGGAGGTGATTCCCGCCCACGAGACACTATTGCCGCCGGATGACGCGGCGCGGCGGCGGCTCCGGCGTTTTTCCCCCGCCTGTTCCGGGCTGATTATCGACCTGGGCCTGGATATCTCCTACCCGCAACTGGCGCACCATAACTTTTTTTATTCGGGCGGGCAGCGGGCCCACTTTGATGCGGTTTTCAAAAAGGGAGTTCTTTCCGACGATCCCACCATTTACCTGGTGGCCGCGTCCAAGACCGACCCGACGGTGGCGCCGCCAGGGTGCGACTGTCTTAAAATCCTGCCCCACATTCCCTGTCTGAATGAGCAGCACCCCTTGACCGAGGCGGACTACATGGCTTTCAAGGATCGGGTCATCATCAAACTTGAGCGCATGGGCCTGACGGATTTGCGCAAGCACATCGTGTTTGAGCATGTGTGGACGCCCCGTGACATCCAGCGTCAGTATTACTCGAACCGGGGTTCCATCTACGGGGTGGTGGCGGACAAATGGAGGAATTTCGGTTTCAAGGCACCCAAACAGGATGCTCGCTACGCGAATCTGTTCTTTGTCGGCGGCTCGGTTAATCCCGGCGGCGGGATGCCGATGGTTGTATTATGCGGCCAGAACGTGTGCCGCAAGATTGTCGAGTGGGACCGGGGGTGATCGCGCTACTCATAGTGATGGGGCTATGGGCGCTTGGCTTCTTGTTCCTGTTCCGGATCCCGCCATGCCGGCGGAGTCCGGTTTCCGGAGCGCCCTTTACCCTCTCCGTTATTGTGCCCGCCAGGGACGAGGAAAAGAACCTGCCCGTGCTGCTTGGTTCCCTGGTGGCGCAGGATCTGCCGCCGGAGGAGATCATCGTGGTTGACGACGCCTCGCGGGACCGTACGGCTGGGGTTGCCCGGGCGGGTGGCGCGCGGGTAGTGTCATCGGCTCCGCTCCCGTCAGGGTGGCGGGGTAAAACCTGGGCGTGTCATCAAGGTGCCCGCGAAGCGGAAGGGGATGTTTTGCTTTTCGTCGATGCGGATGTGCACTTTGAACCAGGAGCGTTGCGTGCGATCCGGGACACCTATACCCGTCAGCCGGGCGTTTTATCGGTAGGGCCCTATCACAGGGTCCCCTTGTTCTATGAGCAGCTGTCGGCCTTTTTCAACCTGGTGATGACGGCGGGCACCGGAGCCTTTACGGTTTTTGGGGCGCATCTTCAACCCCGTGGACTTTTCGGGCCTCTCCTGATGGTGGGGCGTCCTGCCTATCAGGCGATCGGCGGCCATGAGGCCGTCAAGGGACGGATTCTTGAAAATTTCTTCATGGCGCCTTTGTTCGCGCGGGCGGGTGTTCCGATGCGATGTTACGGAGGAGCAGGGGTGGTGACGATGCGGATGTATCCCGGTGGACTCCGTGAGTTGGCGGCGGGATGGACCAAGGCGTTTGCGACAGGCGCCGCGCAGACGCCGTTATTGATATTGCTCGCCATTGGTGCCTGGATAACAGGCGGGTTAACGGTAGTGGGCCTCCTGGCGCTGACGGCCGCGCGCGGGGAGAATCCGGGCCCGTGGCTGGTGGTCTATGTATTATACGTGGGGCAAATTTATACGATGCTCGCAAGGATAGGGGCATTCCGCTGGTTTGTTGCGCCCAGCTATCCGGTTTTCCTGGCTTTCTATCTGGCTGTTTTTACTCGTTCCGTTGTAAGGGTCGGGTTCGCGAAAGACGTATCCTGGAAGGGGCGTCGGATCGATTTGACGGAGGAGGGGTAATGCCGGAGGAACCGTTTATGTGGTGGTTGGTGGCCGTTAACATTCTGGCATGGTTGCTGATCCACCTTGGGGTGGCCGGCCTGGGGACACAACTCGCGCCGGTCTGGTTCGATCCCGCCGGCTGGCTTTTTCGAGGGCGACGCTGGGAACGCGGCGGGCAGTTTTATGAAAAGTTGCTCGCGATCAAGGCGTGGAAACGGATGCTGCCGGACGGGGCGGCTCTCTTCAAACAGGGATTCCGGAAGAAGACGATCCGGGGTCATGGGGCCAGCTATTTGAATCGCTTTTTGATTGAGACCTGCCGCAGTGAAGTGGTGCACTGGATTGTTCTTGGATTTTCATTGGTGTTCTTTTTCTGGAATTCGTGGAGGGTAGGGATGGTGATGGTGGCGTATGGGGTGGCGGCCAATCTGCCGTGCATCTTGGTCCAGCGGTATAACCGGTTAAGGTTGACCGCCGCTTTGAAGCGCCAGACGAGTTAGAGGGGCGGAACACCAGATTCCGCCCCGAGGTGATTGTGAAAGTTTTAACGAACAATTGCAATTGGACTGTTGTGCGTGCTATAAATCGTTCCATTGTTATTTTACCCAACTGTGCTCTCCATGAAGGTGAACATCGTTGGGTATTATCTTGATTAAGGAGTGATGCTGACATGTCGACTCGTGATTCAATGACGTTTGATATTATTGGTGTGGGTTGTGGAGTGGCGACGCTTTCCACGGTATTGCAGTTGCTCAAGCGGGTGAAGCGGGAACCGGATGGTTCGATGCAGCCGCCCAGCATTCTGATTATTGATAAGGCCCCATCCGTGGGAGCGCAGAATTTGTCGGGCGCCGTGGTGGATACCTCCTCTCTCGCTGATTTACTCGAATACGAAGAGTTTGCAGCGCTGCCGCAGTTCGCGGCGGTCAACAAGGAAAGCTTCCATCATCTGACGGCCACCGGTTCGACCAAGGTCCCCTGGGTGCCGCCGACGATGCATGCCGAGGGCTATCCCATCGTGTCGTTGTCCGCCCTGACCCGCCATTTAGCGGGCTTGTGCGAAAAGGCCGGGGCTGAAATTTACTCAGGGTTTTCCGCCGTTGAGCTATTGCGGGAGAAGGGGCGTATTGTCGGGGTCCGTATGGGCGACAAAGGGCTTGATAAAAATGGCGAGCAACGTGCGAACTTTGAACTCGGTCCTGATCTGATGGCCACCATGGTGGTTCTGGGTGAAGGGGCGTGCGGGTTCCTGACTGAGAAATTGTTGACCGATGAGGGAATGCGCGGGGCGAATCCCCAGACCTATGCCGTTGGCGTCAAGGAGTTGATCGAGACGCCTGAGTGCAAAGGCCGGGCCGGCACCATCCTGCATTCCTTCGGCTATCCGCTGGATGCCAAGACCTACGGCGGTGGCTTCATTTATTGCCTGAGCGACACGTTGGTGGCGATCGGAATGGTGACCGCCCTGGATTACAAGAATCCCACGACCAATCCCCATGATATGTTCCGGTTGTTCAAACACCATCCGACGGTCCTTCCCTTTATCGCGGGCGGCAAGGTGTTGGAATATGGCGCCAAGGTCCTTCCTGAAGGAGGCTTGAATTCGATTCCGAAATTGGTCGCGGATGGGGCCGTGATAGTGGGGGATGCGGCCGGGTTGTGCAATTCCTTGCGTCTGAAAGGCGTCCATCTGGCGGTTCAGTCCGGGATCGCGGCAGGGGATGCGTTGTTCGAAGGGTGGAAGAATAAAGACTTTTCCGTGGCGGCCATGCAGAAATATCCCGAGTCTCTCAAGGATTCGACGCCTTGGAAGGAGTTGGAGAAGATCCGGAATGTCCGTGCGGCCTTTACCTATGGTTCACTCCCGGGTATGGCGGCGGTGGGAATGAGCGTGTTCAGCGGTGGCGTGCTCCCGCCCGGACGGATGGGGCTGGAGCCCGACTGGGAGGTCATGAAGGCCAAGGCCGATGTGAAGCCCTGTGCGGTGCCGCCTAAGGTGGCTGCCGATGAGGCGAATGTGCAAATGGACCGGCTCTCGGATTTATTCCTGTCCAAGACGCACCATGAGGAAAACCAGCCGTCGCATCTGAAGATTCTGGATACTGAAAAATGTAAAGTGTGCATCAAGAAATATGGCGCTCCCTGTACGCTGTTCTGTCCGGCACAGGTATATGTGCTCAAGGATGATCAGCAGGGGATCCACATCGATTTCTCGAACTGCCTGCATTGCAAGACCTGCCAGATCAAAGATCCCCTGCAGAATATCAAGTGGACCCCCCCGGAGGGTGGTGGCGGCCCGGTTTATTCCAAAATGTAAATTACCCGAACCCTGAACTTCGAACCCTGTTTTTAGGTAAATATTATGGCAGACGACAAAAAAGAGCCTTGGATGAATTGGCTGGCATTGACAACCGTGATCCTGGCGGTGTGCGCCACGATGGCAACCTTCAAAGGGGGGGGCTATTCCACTAAATCAGTGATGAGCCAGACCAAGGCATCGGATCAGTGGGCGTATTATCAGTCAAAAAGTATTAAGGGGTATATTTACGATTTGCAGGGTGACAAGCTTCAGCTTGAACTCAAGGCTGCAGGGGCCTCCTTATCGGCTGAACTTCAAAAAGACTACACGGAGCGGATCACGGCCTATAAGACGAAGGTGCAGAAGTATGAGGGCGAGAAAGTTGAAATAGAAAAAAAGGCGCGTGACTTGGAGGATTTTCGTGATCTTTGCGGTCGGCATTCAGCTGCCTTCGGGATGGCTGTCATTTTTCTGCAAATTGCCATCCTGCTTTCATCCATTGCCGCCTTACTCAAGAAAAAGCCCTTATGGGTGACCGGCTTGGGCGTTGGCGCGGTTGGCCTCGTGCATTTTGCCAACGGATTCTATTTGTTCCTGAAATAGGCGGCTCCTTTTCCATATTTTGAGAAATTTCGCATTCCGCGCTCGTAATTACCGATAGTTTTTGTCCTGAATGGCACTTGGCACTCCTTCTGCTTCATTCCTAATTAGAGCCTGTCCCATAAGCACACCCCTACGGCAGGAGTGAATGAATTGGTAAAAAGAAAATGGGCAAAGGCCGTCAAAAACGGTGCTTTGCCCAAAATCGGTGTGTTATAACCCTGGTTACGACGCCTGGGAGACACCACGACATGAGATTTATAGACCAAGAGCAGGAGCTGAAGCGAGAACTTCCGAAAGTTTTTGGGAATGCGGATTACCGGGAGTATGCCGGGCAACTGGATCAAATTGACGAACTTCTGGTTCGGAGCGGGATTGAGACCCACTTTGTGGAGACGAGGCTTGCGGCATGGGAACAGACTGGAGATCGGCTTGGGACGAAAGCCCGGTTGCGCTATCAGACGATGTGTATCCAAGCCTTGCGGGTGGGGATTGCGCGGCAGTTGACAGAGCGGGAATACCGGAAGTTTGCGATGCGATTGGCGGAAAGTTTTGTGTTGCAGCGGTTCTGCCAGGTGGGAGGGATTGAAGGGGTGAAGATTCCTTCGAAGAGCACGCTGGAGCGGTATGACAAGCTGGCGCCTGAAAGCGAGATCCGGGAACTGGTCAGTGTGTTGTTGAGGATGGCTGGCGGGGTAGATCATGCCGGACTAGGGCTGGACGCCGACGCAGGAGTTGATGTGCTGCTGGTGGACTCGACTTGTCTGAAAGCGAATATTCATTTTCCGACGGACTGGGTGCTGCTGCGAGACGGAGTTCGCACGCTGATGAAGGCGGTGTCATTAATCCGTCGTCACGGGCTGAAACACCGCATGGAGGAACCTGAGACGTTTCTGCGCGAGATCAACCGGTTGTGCATCGAGATGACGCAGGGGCGGCGAGCGGCTGATTCGGTAAAGCGGCGCAAGCGGGTGTTGCGCCGGATGAAGCGGCTGGTAAAGGTGGTGCGTAACCATGCGCAACGGTATGTGTCCCTATTGAAGGCCGATTGGATGCAAACGGATTTGACGGAAGCACAAGCGCGGCAGGTGTGGCGGCGGATGGACGGGATCCTGACGCAATTGCCCGAGGCGGTACGGCAGGCCCATGAGCGACTGATTGGTCGACGATTGGTTCCCAATGAAGAAAAGCTGCTGAGTCTTTACGAGCCGGATGTGCGGGTGATTGTGAGGGGCAAGGCCGGGGCCAATGTTGAGTTTGGGAACACGCTGTATGTGGGCGAGCAACAGAATGGCTTGATTGTGGACTGGAAATTGTTGCGGGAGCAGAGCCGGGGAGATTCGCCACTGTTGGAGGAAAGCCTGGACCGGATTCATGCGGATTTCCAACGGTATCCATCGGCGGTCGGGGCGGATCGGGGATTTGACCGGCCGGCTACACGACGCAAGTTGAGGAAGCACGGGATCATGAACGGGATATGCCCACGCTCCGTGCCAGTGCTCCAAGATCGGATGCAGGATGAAGGGTTTGCGGACATCCAGCGTCGTCGGGCACAGACGGAAGGGCGGATCGGGATTTTGAAGAACAATTTTCTGGGACCGGTATTGCGCAACAAGGGATTCGAGTCACGTGAGCGTGAAGTGGCATGGGCGGTGTTGGCGCATAACTTGTGGGTTTTGGCGCGGATGCTGCGTGCGCAAGAGAAAGACCGTCAAAAAAGAAAAGCGGCCTAAAAGGGTTGTTTTAGAAAAGCTGGCGAGGAGCAAGGAAAAGAACGCGGTGGTCTGTCTGAAAATGGCCTTTTTGTTAGGGTTTTGATGGGTGTACGACAAAAGTGAATGGCTGGCGGAAAAATGGCGCTTGGCTGGCACAAAAATGGCGGAAGAAAATCAGGAAATAGCGTTATATGGGACAGGCTCTAATTACGGAGGAATGCAGAAGATGGGTACAAACTTCAAAATGCAGGGGGAGCTTGAATCAGGACTGCTCATGGACATGTTGCAGGTGATGACCCGCCGGAAGACGCTGAACGGTTATGTTGAAGTATCCGCGTCGGCCATGACTGGGCGGATCTGGCTTCAGGAAGGGGCGATTATCGCTGCGGATTGGAATGGACGGAAAGGCGAACTCGCCGTTGAGTGCATGCTTCGCCTCAAACAAGGCCAGTTTATGGTGGGGGAGGCAACGGAGTTGCCGGCCAAAACCATTGTCAAGGATACGGTTGCCCTCCTGATGCTCTGCCTGAGGGCGATTGGACGGGACGCGTTGGCTCCGGTCGCTCCCGCCCGCCTTCCGTCGTCACCACCGGCGCAATGCGTGGTGTCCGATGTTTCGGGGAGTCCTGCAGATCAAAGCGATGAGCCGATGCCCGCGCCTGCTCATCACGCAGGTGTTCGCCCCAGTAAGCGCGGGTTTTTGATGGCGGGGCGCTGGATGAAGCCTGTTGCCGTTGCGGCCGGGGTGGCATTGGTGGTCGGGCTGAGCGTCACCTGGGGGGCTCGTTTTCTGACAGAAAAGAAAGCGTCGGCAGCGGTCAACCCCATTATGGAACCCCGCCCGCCGGCCGTGATGGTGGTGGCCACCACCCCGGAGAAACCTCCGGTTGTTATCCAGGATGGATGGCCGGATATCATTCTTTCGGCCTTGGCCGCCTCCGGCCAGAGGCAGTGCTACGCCATCCTGAACGGCCAGCTATTGGGCGTAGGCGAGCAAGTGGATGGGGTGACCGTCCGCTCGATCCGGGCCAATGGGGTGATGCTGGAGTATCTCGGGAAGCGTCGCTTCCTGTGCGCCGTACAGCAACGGTAGTCAGTAGGCAGTAAGCAGTGGGCAGTAGGCTGCTTACTGCCCACTGCTTACTGCCTACTGACTACGGGCTTACTCCAGCCGCGGATTGAGGAATCCGGTGTTGGGGTCGGTGATTTTCTGCAGGTAGGTCAGGAGTTCGCGATCATATTCGGTATCCGCACTCTGGCCCATTTCGCGATAGATGCTGCGCAGGCGGTAGTAACTCTCTTCGGCTTCCCGGGCACTGCCATAGCGTTGTTCAGGGTCGGGAGCCAGAAACCGCTTCAGCAGCCGCACAATACTTTTGCTTTTCTGGATGTTCGGCGGGAGCAGGGCTTCCACTTGGCCATACAGGAAGAGCTTGAACTGCAACAGGGTTTCATCATCCATGTCGTTGCAGGCCTCGAGGGATTTGCCGCTTAACATTTCCAAGGCCACCATTCCTGCGCTGAACAGGTCGGTTTGTGCACGGCCGGGCTCGAGGCGGTGGGTTTCCGGCGCCATGTAGACCGGGCTCCCCAGCAAAATACTGATTTTCTCGCCGATCTCAACCGCCCGGCCGAAGTCGACGAGCTTCACGGAGCCCATGCGGTCAATCATGATGTTGGAGGGCTTGATGTCAGCATGCAGGTAATTGGCCTCATGAAGCACCATCAGGCCCATGAGAATCTTGCGCAGTATATAAAGCGCCGCTCCGGGCTGAAGCGTGAAGCGGGCTTCCTCCATCCGGAACAGGGTGTTCATGAAATGGTCCCATTCCTCATCGGTGGACTGACTGCGCGCAATCGCAAGGTGCGAGCCGCTTAGCAGATACTGCAGGTCAATGCCGTCAATCACCGACATTTGCAGATGGCCGATGCCGTTGGTTTCATCATAGCTGTCGCGGGTGACCAGATTCTCGCTATGGACCGGTTGAAGTTTTGAGACCTGACTGGCCAGTCGCCCCATGTCCGTCCAGTATTTTTCAGCGGAAGAATAGATGCCGGGATCATGGATCTTAATGGCATGACGGGTATGGCAGCCGCGTCCGCCCTGGCGGGTCGCCAGAAATACAATTCCCTGCCGGCCTTTGCCAAGTTCTCTCGAAAATTGATAGGGAACCGGCTGGGTGATGCCGCGGCTGGTGATGATCGCACGGTAATCGATGATGAGGCGGCGGATATCCGGATCGACCGGAGGGGAGGGCGGGGTGCTCTCCAGTACGGTTTCGTCCGCATCAAGTTGTATTGAGTGATCTTCCATTTGAGGGGCAAACCTTACCATAGCGGATTCTGACTGGCAATCATGGCTATAATGGCCTAGAGTGCCCCTGTTTTTGACTTTCCCCGGAATCGGGTAGTGAGTAAGGAATTATCTATGCAGTGGTTGTTGAAAAAAATTGTCGGGACGAAGAATCAGCGTGACGTGAAGAAAATGCAGCCGCTGGTGGCTCGGATCAATGAGCTCGAGCAGCAGTATCAGGCGCTGACGGAAGATCAACTCAAGGCCAAAACCCTTGAATTCCAGGAGCGTTTGGCGAAGGGGCAGACGCTGGATGACATTCTCTGTGAGGCGTTTGCGGTGGTCAAAAATGCCTGTCGCCGGTTGTGTGGCACCCAGTTTGACGTTTGTGGGCACGAGCTGACCTGGGAGATGATTCCCTTTGATACCCAGTTGATGGGCGGCATGGCCCTGCATCACGGGAAAATCGCCGAAATGGCCACCGGTGAAGGCAAAACCCTGGTCGCGACGCTCCCGCTGTATTTAAACGCCTTGAGCGGGTCGAATGTCCATCTGGTGACCGTGAATGATTATCTGGCCCGCCGCGATTCGAATTGGATGGGACTGCTCCTGAAGTATCTGGGGCTTACCGTCGGCTGTATCCAGAATCAGATGAATCCCGAGGAGCGCCGGGCGGAGTATGCCAAGAATATCACCTACGGCACCAACAGCGAATTCGGATTTGATTATCTGCGCGACAATGGCATGGCCTGGCGCGCCGAGGATCAGGTCCAGCGGGGCCATTTCTATGCCATTGTTGACGAAATCGACAGCATCCTGATCGATGAGGCGCGTACCCCTCTGATCATTTCCGGCCCCGCCCCGGTATCGTCCCATCAATACCAGGAAGTGAAGCCCCGCGTGGAACGGCTGGTCAAGCGGCAGTCGGAACTGTGCAACCAGCTGATTGTCGAGGCGCGCACCGCCATTGAACAGAAGAACGATGAGCTGGCCATGCAGAAGCTTTACAAGGTGCGCAAGGGCATGCCTAAGCACAAGCAGTTGACCCATCTGCTCGAGGAACCTTCCGTCCGGCGCCTGGTGGAGAAGGTGGAAGGCATGATGCTGACGGATATGTACAAGGAGCAGGCCCGTGCCTTGCGCGAGGAGTTGCTGTTTGTGATTGATGAGAAGGGGCATGATGCCACCCTGACGGAAAAGGGCTGCGAGGAAATGAGCCCCTCCGATCCCGAGGCGTATGTGTTGCCGGATCTGGTGTCCGTGATGTCCGACATCGATGGCGACACCACCTTGAGCGAAACGGAACGGGCTAAAAAGAAACTCGAATTCCAGGAGCGGGTGGCCCTGCGTAGTGAGCGCATTCACAATGTGGATCAGCTGATCAAGGCGTACTGCCTCTATGAAAAAGATGTCCAGTATGTGGTCCAGGAAAACCAGGTCCTGATCGTGGATGAGTATACCGGCCGAATTCTACCCGGTCGTCGCTGGAGTGACGGACTGCATCAGGCGGTGGAGGCCAAGGAAGGGGTCAAGATCGAGCGCGAAACCCAGACGCTCGCCACGATCACCATTCAGAATTACTTCCGCTTGTATAAGAAGCTGGCCGGCATGACGGGTACGGCGGAGACGGAAGCGGATGAGTTCCACCAGATCTACAAACTGGACGTGATGGTCATTCCCACCAACCGGCCGGTGCGTCGGGTGGACAAGAATGATGTGGTCTACAAGACCCAGCGCGAAAAATTCAAGGCGATTGTCGATGAGATTGCGGAATGTCATGAACGGCAACAGCCTGTGCTGGTGGGAACCATTTCGGTGGAAACGTCTGAGCTGGTGAGCCGGATGTTGAACCGCGCGAAAATCCCGCACAGCGTGTTAAATGCCAAGAACCATGAGCGTGAGGCGGATATTGTGGCCCGTGCCGGACAGAAGGGAGCGGTGACCATCGCTACCAATATGGCCGGACGTGGTACGGATATCAAACTGGGCGAAGGCGTCATCTGGGTCCCCCGTGAGGTGATTCTCTCGCAGCATGCGCTGAACGAGAAGCTGGATGGAAAAACCCTGAAGGATCAACTGGTGGAAAAGCCCTGCGGCCTGTATGTGATCGGGTCCGAGCGGCACGAGTCGCGGCGTATTGACCGGCAGTTGCGCGGGCGCTGTGCCCGGCAGGGCGATCCCGGGATGTCGCGCTTCTATGTGTCGCTGGAGGATGACCTGAT
Source organism: bacterium (assembly GCA_037128595.1). Lineage (NCBI taxonomy): Bacteria > bacterium. Next base: position 24,829 of record JBAXWB010000002.1, on the reverse strand, counting down.
GCGCTTGTTCGGCTCCGACCGGATTGCCAGTTTCATGGAGAAATTCGGCATGGAGGAGGGCGAAATGCTCGAACATTCCATGCTCAACCGCTCCATCGAAACCGCCCAGCGCCGGGTGGAACAGCAGAACTTCTCCATCCGCAAGCGCACGCTTGAATATGATGATGTGATGAATAAGCAGCGCTCGATCATCTATTCGTTCCGCGGGGATATCGTCCGGGGCATTGAGACCCGGGAGCAGCTGTATGATGTCATTTATGATGTGATCTCCACGCATGTCGATTCCATGCTGGAGGGGGGCAAGGAGGATGCCATTGAGGCTTTTCTCATCTGGGTCCACAGCACGTTCCCGATCGCCGTGAAGCGGGAGGAGTTGAGCCTGGGCAAGGACGATCTCGAGAAAGTGGTGAAGTTCATTTTCGAGAGAGTCAAGGAGGCCTATGAGCTTAAGGTCGCCGCAGAAGGCGGCGAGCTGATGCAGAATGTGGAGCGTCAGGTGATGCTGCAGGCGATCGACCTGCATTGGCAGGATTACCTGAGAGGGATTGACGGGCTGCGGCAGGGGATCGGGATGCGCGCCTATGGCCAGCGGGATCCGCTGATTGAATACAAGCGGGAAGCCTACGACATGTTTGCCACCCTGATGGATGACATCCGGGCGGATATCTGTGAAAAGATTTTCAGGGCATCCACCCAGATGCTGGCATTCGAACGGTTCATGCGTGAAATGCCCACCCAGACCATTCATGACGGGGTGTCGGTGCTGGGGCAGTCGGACGAATCCGCGGCCCAGCCGGCAAAATCGGCGGTGCGTGGCGGTGACGCGGCGATGCAGGCGGCCATGAAAGCCGCCTCCCAGCCGGTGCAGCGGGCCACGGCGAAAGTCGGGCGTAATGACGCCTGTCCCTGCGGAAGTGGCAAGAAATACAAGAAGTGTTGCGGGGAAGCTACTTGATCCGGTGGTTGGGGTGGATACGCGAGTCGTGGCGCTGGATCGCCGCGGTGGTATCGGGGCTGTTGCTGGCCGTCGCGTTTCCTCCCTTCGAGTCCGGTCAGGTGGCTTGGGTCGCCCTGATCCCCCTGTTGCTGGCACTGTTGGTGCCGCCACGTGAGCCCTCGACAAGATCGGTCCCCCTGGCCTTTAAACTGGGGCTGACGACCGGTCTCATTTTCTGGCTCACCACCATGAGCTGGTTGTTCCGCCTGTTTGAGACGTCGCCGGCGCCCGCCCTGCTGATTGTGCTCGGCTGGCTGTTGCTGTGCGGGTATTGTGCGCTTTATCTTGGAGCCTTCGCCATGTCGGCCGTCTGGCTCGTCAGTAAGATCGGCACGGAAAAGCTCTGGCAAAGCCTTCTGCTGACGATCATGATCCCGGTCTTATGGGTGGGCTCGGAGATCATCCGCTCCTTTCTGTTCGGGGGATTTCCCTGGAACCTGCTGGCCATCTCCCAGTACCGGAATATCATGCTGATTCAAACGGCCCAATGGGTCGGGGTGCCTGGCGTTTCAGGGATCCTGATGCTGGTGAATACAGGATTGGCGATGACACTCTTGCGCTACATCCCCTTTCGCAAACAGGAGCGCTACCGGCCGCATTTGGAGCTATTCATCGCGTTGATCAGTATAGCGCTGTCCTTCCGGACGGGCGTCCTGCTGGTTCGGGAACAGGCCCCGACTGGCGGGTCCGTGACGATCGGGGCCATTCAACCGGCCATCCCGCAGGTGACAAAATGGACGGATGAACATGTGGATCTCATTCACGCCACCTTCAGGCACCTGATGGCACAGGCGGTGAAGGATCCCGAGGGCGCTCCCGATTTGATTATCTGGCCGGAAACCGCAACCCCTTATTGTGTGACAGATGATCGCGGGGACTCGAAGGCGGTGGTTGAGGAGCTCAGCCGGTGGGGAAGACCCCTGCTGGTCGGCTCCATGGATGAGGTCAGTATCGGCTGGAATGTGATGTATTATAATGCGAGTTTCCTGTTCGACACCAATGGCGTGATCGCCGGGCATTATTATAAGCAGCATCTGGTTCCCTTTGGTGAGTATGTGCCTTTGAGCGGCTGGATTCCCTGGCTCGGTAAGTTAGCCCCCATGGGGTGGAATTGCTCACCCGGAGACGATGCAACCGTGTTTACGATGGGAACCTTACCGCAGTGGACCTTTTCCTGTCTGATCTGTTTTGAGGATATCATGTCGGATCTGTCGCGGCGGGCCGTCAAAAAAGGGGCCCGATTGCTGGTGAACCAGACGAATGATGCCTGGTTCGACCGGTCCGCCGGACCGGAGCAGCACTTGAGTCATTGTGTTTTCCGTTGCGTAGAGAACCGGGTGGCGGCGCTACGGGTGGCGAATTCCGGCATTTCCTGTCTGATTGAACCCACAGGGCTGATTGTCGAGCAGACTGAAAACGGGATTGGCCGACCACCGGAGGCCGCCGTGTTGCGCTGGCAGGTTCCGATGCCCGGGGCCGATTTCGAATTGACGCCCTACACCCGCTATGGGGACTGGCTTTTAGGAATTCCCTGCGGCGTTGTCGCGGTTCTGTGCTTTGTGTTGTCCTGCAGATCCCTCATGCCTAAACGCCAAAAGGGGTGATGCGTTCATGCACATGGCAGATGCGTTAATTTCACCCGCGGTGGGCGGAGCGATGTGGGCGCTAACGGCCGGGGTGATGGCCTGGTGCGCCCGGAAGGTCCGGGAAACCCGTGATGACCGTCTGGTTCCAATGATGGGGGTATTGGGGGCCTTCATCTTTACGGCCCAGATGATCAATTTTTCAATTCCGGCAACGGGTTCAAGCGGGCATTTAGGCGGAGGACTGCTTCTGGCAATTCTGTTGGGACCGTATGCGGCCCTTCTCGTCATTGCTTCGGTGCTAACGGTGCAGTCCTTGTTTTTTGCCGATGGGGGGCTGATGGCATTAGGCTGTAATATTTTCAATCTCGGGTTCTTTCCCTCCTTTATCGCCTATCCACTGGTCTATAAACTGATTGCCGGTAACGACCGGATGGGCAAACGTGCCTGGAGCGCCGCCATGGTGGCCGGGATCGTCGGGCTGCAACTGGGCGCCTTCGGGGTGGTCGTGGAAACAACGTTGTCGGGTATCTCCGAGCTGCCATTTAAAACGTTTGCCCTGATCATGCAGCCCATTCACCTGGTCATCGGAATGGTGGAGGGGCTGGCCACCGCGACGGTGGTGGCGTTTGTGGCCCGGGCCCGACCGGAGGCGCTGGTCAGGGGCCAGGTTGCGTTGAAGGAACCCAAGGGCCGGTCAGTGGTGGTGGGGCTGTTAGTGGCGGCGGCGATCCTGGGCGGGATCGCCAGTTGGTTTGCCTCCACCCATCCAGATGGACTTGAATGGTCCATCAGCAAAGTCACCGGTTCAGTCCAACACATTCCGCCGTCTGCTGAGCCATGGCCGGCGGTGAGCGCCGGAACCTCGCTCTCGGGATTAGTGGGCGGGGCGCTGACCCTGGTCCTGGCGGTCCTGGTTGGCGTGGCCCTGAAAGCCTGTAATAAAAAAACGTGAATTTACCCCTTAGGGCAGGGCCTGCCTTGTGGGGTTGTCGCCGGCATGGAGTTTATGATAGTTTGGCGAACCGTGCGACGCAGGAGGCGGCACGTGTGAAGTGGAAGTGGAGCTAATATGAACGAAGATATTCAGGGCCGCATTTTGAAAATGCGGGAGAAAACCGATGAGATGCGAGGTTATCTTTGACGTTGCCAAACGCAAAGCCTCGTTAAATGAGCTCGAAGCCCAGACCGGGGCCCCCGGGTTCTGGGATGACCCGAACAAGGCCAAGGCCCATCTCGGGCGTGTGAATGAGATCAAGGCGGTCCTGGATCCGTTCGGCCGGATTGATAAACTGGTTGAAGAAGCCGGGCTGATGGTCGAGTTATCCGAGGCGGAAGAGCCCGGTCCGCTCCGGGATCATGCCCTCAGTGATGCGGCCAAGGACCTTGAGCGCGCCGAAGTCCTGTTTGCTGAATTGGAAACACGGTCGTTGTTGAATGGTCCCCTGGATCGCAGCAATGCCTTTGTCACTGTCCACGCTGGCGCCGGTGGTACCGAATCCTGCGACTGGGCCAACATGCTGTTCCGGATGTTCCAACGCTATGCTTCCAAAAAAGGCTTTGAGGTTGAAGTGCTCGATATTCAGGCGGGTGACGAGGCCGGGCTGAAATATGCCACCTTTGCCGTGCGCGGTCCGTTCGCCTATGGCTATATGAGATGCGAGCGGGGCATTCACCGGTTGGTCCGGATCAGCCCGTTTGATTCCAACAAACGGCGCCACACCTCCTTTGCGTCCCTGGATGTGATTGCTGAATTGGATGATGATATCGAGGTCGAGATTGATGAAAAGGATTTGCGGATCGACACGTTCCGTTCCAGCGGATCGGGTGGACAGCACGTCAACAAGACGGACTCGGCTATCCGCATCACTCATATGCCGACCGGCCTGGTGGTGTCGTGTCAGGCGGAACGTTCCCAGCACATGAACAAAGCCAAATCCATGCAGATGTTGAAGGCTAAGATTTATGAACTGGAAATGGATAAGAAGCGCAAGGATATGGAACGGTTCTATGGACAGAAGGGTGAAATCGCCTGGGGCAGCCAGATCCGTTCGTATGTGTTTCAGCCGTACACCATGGTGAAAGATCATCGCACCGATGCCGAGACCAGCAATGTCGAGGCCGTCATGGACGGGGATTTGGACCGCTTCATTGAAGCGTACCTGAAGAAGGAAAAAGCATCCGAAAGGAAGGGCTGACCCCATGTCATTGCGCAGCATGACCGGTTACGGGCGTGGCGAGGCATCAGCCAAAGGGCTCCGGGTCGAGGTGGAGCTCAATTCGGTGAATCGTAAGCAGTTGGAGGTCCGGATCTCCCTGCCGCGGGCCTGGCAATCCCTGGAGTCGCGGGTTGTGGAGTTGGCACAGGAGTCCATCTCACGGGGACAGGTGTCCGGTTCCATAGTGGTGCATGTCTCTGAAGCGTTACGTGCCAAGAGCCTGAAGGTCAACCGGGCGCTGGCCGCCGTGTATACGGCGGAACTGCGCAAGACGGCCAAGGCCCTGAAGCTAAAAGATGATCTGTCAGCGAGTTTACTGTTAACGTTGCCGGAAGTGGTGAGTTATTCCGGGATGGATCAGGATGTCGATTTTGTCTGGCCGGTCATGGAAAAAGGGGTGAAGGCGGCGATGGCCCAGCTTCTGGCCATGCGACTCAAGGAAGGCGCGGAGCTGGTTCATGATCTGGAAGGGCGGCTGAAAAAACTGAGCGAGCATCTCGATGGCATCCGGCAGGAAGCGCCCCAGGTGACTGAGCGTTACCGTGAAGCGCTGCGAAAGCGTCTGGCTCAGGCGGGGGTGGCCCTGGATGGCGCGGATCCGGTCGTGATGAAGGATCTGGCCCTGTTTGCCGACCGGGCGGATATTACCGAGGAAATCACGCGGTTGGAGAGTCATTTCAAGCAGGCCCATGCCTTATTCAAGTCGCGCGAGCCGGTGGGGCGGACGCTGGACTTCCTGGCCCAGGAGATGTTCCGGGAAATCAATACCATCGGGTCCAAGGCCAATGAAGTCCGGATCACCCGTCTGGTGATTGAATTCAAAACCGAGCTGGAACGCATCCGGGAACAGGTCCAGAATATTGAGTAGTACCGGGTTCGGGTAAAGGACGTGAATGAAAAGAGCCTTATTGATTGTGATGTCGGCGCCGTCCGGTGCCGGGAAGACAACCTTGTGTAACCGGTTGCTCGCCAGGCATGACGATATGACCCGTTCCATTTCCTGCACGACCCGTGCGCCGAGAGGAACCGAGAAAGATGGGCGGGATTATCACTTTTTGACAGTGGCTGATTTCAATAGCCGGGTTTCACAAGGCCTGTTTCTGGAGCATGCGGTGGTCCATGGTAACCAGTATGGGACCTTGCGCAGCAACGTGGAATCCGCTTTGTCGGCCGGGAAGGATGTTCTGCTGGTGATTGATGTCCAGGGGGCGGCCGCCGTACGTCAGGCCGCTCAATCCGCGGGAGGGCCCTTAGGGCGCGCCTACGTGGATATCTTTATTGCGCCCCCTTCGATTGAGACCCTGCGCGACCGGCTGCTCAAGCGTGGTGAGGATGCCCCTGAGGTGATTGAACGCCGTCTGCTGAATGCCCGGGGCGAAATGGAGCGGGGTCGTGAATACCAATACCGGGTGGTGAACGATGAGGTCGATCAGGCCGCGATCGAACTGGATGCCATTATCCAGACGGAGCATGACCGGACGCCATGTTGATTGATACCCATGCCCATTTCCGCGAAGCCATGACGCCTGAACATATTGCAGGGATCATGGAGCGGGCGCGTTATGCCGGGGTGGGGCGGATTATGGCCGTGGGATGCGAGCCCGATACCAATGCGGCCGCCCTGCGACTGGCGGCCGCCTATCCGGACCGGGTTAAAGCCGCGGTGGCCTATGATCGCAGTCTCGCCGGATCCGACGCCAAGGCGGAGGATATCCGGGAGCTGATTCAGTCGGCTCCGGCCGGACACGTCGCCGCCATTGGCGAGATCGGTCTGGATTTCCATTATGAGCCTGAAACGGCGGACGTGCAGCAGGAATTGATGGTCTCCCAATTGGCCCTGGCTCGCGAGTTGCGTCTGCCGGTGATCATTCATAGCCGTCAGGCGGATGCCGAAACCCTCGCCCTGTTAGCCTCGCATGCGGACGCCTGGGAAGGGGAGCCGGGCCGGATCGGGGTGCTTCATTGTTTTACCGGGGAGGAACCTTTTGCCCGGCAGTTGATGGACCTGGGGTTCATGATCAGCTTCAGCGGGATTGTGACCTTCCGGAATGCCGATTCCTTACGCGCCGTCGCCAGGGTGATTCCTGATGACCGGCTTCTGATTGAAACCGATTCGCCCTACCTGACGCCGGTCCCGCACCGGGGTAAGCCCAATGAGCCCTGTTATCTGCCCGCAGTGGCCGAACTCCTTGCCAAAGTCCGAGGGGTGTCAGTTGAATCCTTAGCGGTGGCAACCTCTGCGAATGCCTGTCGGTTGTTTCACTTTCTTTCCGCTTTCACCTCCGGTTCATCTTCTGTACATTGCTCTACCTAACACTTTCGTGGAACGAAGTCCGGGAACGAGCCATCACATGAAAATTATCTGTGCGACAAATATGCCGTTTGCAATGGAAGCCTTCAGCACCTTGGGGGAGACCCGTATTCTGGAGGGCCGGAATATCAAGGCCGAGGATGTACAGGAGACGGAGATTCTGGCGCTCCGGTCCACCACCAAGGTGAACCGGGCGTTGCTGGAGGGGAGCAAGGTCCGGTTTGTTGGAACCGCGACCATCGGTACGGATCATCTGGATATTCTCTATTTTGACCAGGCGGGGATCAAGTGGTGTTTCGCCCCGGGTTGTAATGCGAACAGCGTTTCAGAATATATTACGGCGGCGTTGCTCTATCTGGCCTGCAAACACGGGTTTACCCTCGAGGGGAAAACCATCGGGGTGATCGGGGTGGGTAATGTGGGACGCCGGGTGGTGCAGAAGGCCCGCGCCCTGGGTATGCGGGTGTTGATGAATGACCCGCCGCGAGAGCGGGCAGAAGGCAGTGGGCAGGCGGGAAACCCTTTTGTCAGCTTGGATCAAGTGCTGGCGGAGGCGGATATCATTACCGTGCATGTGCCTTTGACGAAAGAGGGCCCGGATAAAACGGTGCATCTGGCGGATGCGGCCTTTTTCGGGCGCGCCAAAAAAGGGCTGATTTTCCTGAATGCGGCCCGGGGGCCGGTGGTGGATTCACCGGCCTTGCTGACTGCCCTGGCCGGGGGCCAGGTCAGTCACGTGGTGCTTGATACCTGGGAAGGGGAACCCGATTACCGGCTGGATGTCCTGGCCAAGGTGGATATCGCCACCCCCCACATCGCCGGACATTCCTTTGAAGGCAAGGTGATGGGGACGGTGATGGTCTACCGCGAAGTCTGTAAGTTTCTGGGGGTTCCGGCGACCTGGTCACACGAGCCCCTCATGCCGGTTCCGCTGGTGCCTGAAGTCACCGTGGATGTGGCGGGACGGACTCATCAGGCGGTGTTGCGGGAGGTGGTCCGGCAGGTCTATGATCTTGAAGGGGATGACCGCCGGTTCCGTGATTCCTCGCTTGCTGACCATGCGGCACGGATCAAGAACTTTGACCGGTTACGCAGTCATTACCCTGAACGTCGCGAATTTCAATACACCACGGTAAAGTTGACTGGCGGTTCTGAGCCCTTGCGCCGCATCCTGCTTGACCTTGGCTTTAAGGTGGAGTGATTAAAAATGAATGCGATTATTTTGTCGATTGGCGACGAGCTCGTGCTCGGGCAGACCATTGATTCCAACTCCGCGTGGCTCAGTGCCCGCCTGGCCGATCGTGGCATTATTCCCTTGTATCACAAAACGGTGGCGGATGACCTGGAGGCCACGGTCACGGCCCTGCGCCTTGCCGTCGAGGAAACGGACTTGATTATTGTCACCGGCGGGCTGGGTCCGACGATGGATGATTTGACCCGCCAGGCCTTTGCCGCGTTCACCAATAAACCCCTGGATCTGCACCCGCCGTCCCTTGAGCGGATCCGTGCGTATTTCAAGTCATTGGGGAGGGAGATGCCGTCCTCCAACCGGATTCAGGCCCATATTCCTCGTGGCGCAGAGGTCCTGGATAATGACTGGGGTACGGCGCCGGGAATCAAACTCAAGGTCGGGAAGACGTTGATTTTTGCGCTGCCGGGTGTTCCCTACGAGATGGAAAAGATGGCGGAGCATTATATTTTCCCTCTTTTTGATCGCGGCTCCGGCATGGCCGTCGCGGTGGCATTGCTGGCGACCTTTGGGGCGGGGGAATCAACCATTGCGGAGAAATTGGCGGAGCTGATGCGGCGTGACCGCAACCCGCTGGTGGGGACCACTGTTTCCGGCGGGGTGGTGACGATCCGGTTGCGCAGTGAGGCCCCAACGGCCGATCTGGCTCAGAAACAGCTGGTCCGGACGGTGGCATTGGTGAAGGAGCGTCTCGGAACCCTTGTTTTTGCCGAAGGCAAGCAGACCCTGGCGGGCATCGTGGGCCAGGCCATGCTGGCAAAGGGCGCGCGGGTGGTGACTGCGGAAAGTTGTACCGGCGGGCTGGTGGCCAAGATGTTGTCAGATGTCCCCGGAGCCAGCACCTGGTTTGAGGGCGGCTGGGTGACGTATGCGAATGCCCTGAAAACCCGGGAATTGCGAGTGCCTGAATCGGTCATCGCACAGGAAGGCGCCGTGAGTGAAGCGGTCGCCTGTGCCATGGCGGGGGGGGCATTAGCTGAGTCAACCGCAGATTATTCGGTAGCGCTGACCGGCATTGCCGGACCCGACGGCGGAACCGAAGCCAAACCGGTGGGAACCGTGTGGATCGCCATTGGATACAGGGTGGGGGACCGTATGGAGACTCACGCCGAGGGCTTCCGGTTTCCCGGCAACCGGGACACGATCCGGGACCGGGCGGCCAAGACGGCGCTCAATCTCCTCCGCCTTGAGTTGACAAAACCGGTTGCCGGCTAATCCTCTTTTTATGACGGTTGCTAGCTTGACGGGGGGCTTGCCGGTGGCGATAATAACCCCTTTGTTCATCTTTTGCGGGTGGTCTGGTTGATATGATAGATGTTGAAAATGTAATGCAGCAATTTGGTCCGGTGACAGCGCTGGAAGGGATCTCTTTCCAGATCAAGCGGGGGGAATCCATCGCCCTGGTCGGGGCCAGCGGGGCCGGCAAGACGACCTTGCTTCGCATTTTGTCGACCTATATGGCGCCTACCCGCGGGACTGTACGGATTGCGGAACATGATGTGGTCACCGATTCGTTAGCCGTCCGGCGCCTGATCGGCTATCTCCCGGAGAAGGATGCCATATATCCCGAGATGCGCGTGATGGAATATCTCACGTTCCGGGCACGCCTGCGGGGACTGTATGGGCGGACACGGGTCAAGCGCCTGAGGGAAATGGTCGGGCGTTGCGGGTTGGCCGGTCTGGAACGCGCGCTGATGGGCAACCTGTCGAAGGGGGAGGTGAGGCGCGTGTTGTTGGCGGACAGTCTTTCCGGGGAGCCTGAGGTGATCCTGCTTGATGAACCCACGATGGGGTTGGATCCGATGAATGTGGAACGCATTCATGCCCTGCTTTCCCCCATGAAAGGCGAGCGAACCATGATTTTTTCCACCCATGACATGGCGGAGGCCGAGTGGCTTGGCTCCCGGATCATGATTCTCGGGAAAGGCCGGGTCCTGGCCTTTGGGTCCGCGGCGGAACTCGTGTTGCAGTTCGGGGTCCGAACGCTGACAGAGGTGGTCCGGGCCTCTGCGACCGGAGGCACTTTCCAATGAACGCGATCCGTATTCTCTGCCGGCGTGATTTGCGATCCTGGCTCTCGCTTCCTTCATTTTTCCTAATGGGGGCGGGGTATCTCCTGGTGACGGGGATTGTATTCTGGGTGTTTGCCGTGACGATGGGTGGCCGCGGGTTGATGACGACGGAAATCACCTTCAATGGCATGTTGTTCTGGATGGCATTTTTAGCGCTGGCGTCAGCCGTATCCGTAAAGCTGCTGGGCGATGAGCAGGAGCGGGGCACGCTGGAGCTGCTGTTGACCGCCCCCGTCAGTGAGGTCGAGGTCGTTTTCGCCAAAGCCGGGGCTGGCTTTGTATTGATTTTACTGCTGGCGGTGCCGGCGGTGATCTATCCCTGGATTTTGAGAGGGCTTTATCCAGGCTGGCGTGGCGTGGATCCCGGCATGTGGCTCTCCGGCGTGCTGATCCTCGTGCTGCTGGCCGGGCTGCTGACCCTGACCGGAATGGCCTGGTCGCAGTTGCTACGGAGGCAGACTTCGGCCAGTGTGGCGACCTTCCTCACGGGATCGATGCTGGTGTTCCGGGGCTCTTTGCGCAGTTGGATTGGAGGCGGGGCGGATGATGCTTCGGCTGGCCTCATGGCCGTCGCCTCTCATATTTCCAGTTTTGCCGTCGGACTGATCGACAGCCGTGCGCTGGTTTTCTACCTGAGCGGCATGGCGATTCTGCTGTTTGTGAATATCCGGCTCCTGCAATGGGCTCGCTATCGTCGCACGTCCGGCGTGTTGAATGTGGCGGTCTCGTTGGTGCTGGTGTGGGTGCTGGGCGGGCTGGTGAATTACCTGGCGGTGCTTCATCCGGTCCGGTTGGATGTCAGTGCCGCAGGCAACAGCCCGTTGCCCGGGGTGGTGGTCAAGACGCTGGATCATGTTAAAAAACCGGTTCGGCTGATTCTCCTGTCTCCCGATGGGGACCCGGTGGCGATTCTGGCACGACGCGTGGTGGAGAAGTATCGGTTTGCCCACCCTCTGCTTCATGTGGAAATGGTGGACCAGTCCACCGATCTGAGCCGGACGCGTGATCTGGTGAACCAATTTAAAATCAGGCAACCCAATGTCCTGATCGTGAGTTGCGGGACCCGCCAGCAGGTGTTGCCGATTAAAGACCTGGAACGCGTTTCCCCTGGAGAGACGCGACCTGATCTGCGGGGTGCCACCCCGGGGGCGGCACTCGAAACCGAACTGATTGCCGCCTTGCAGTCGGTGGTTCAGGAGAAGGGCCCGGTGGTCTATTTCCTGACCGGACACGATGAGCGCCGGATTGATGATTTTTCGGATTATAACGGCTATTCCGGGATTGCCGGAATGATCCGTGAAAGGCAGGCGGAGGTGCGTTCCCTGCTGCTGGCGTCGGCAGAATCCGTGCCGGAGGATTGTGCGGCACTGGTCATTGCCGGACCGGCACGGCCATTGGCGGATTGGGAAGTGGGCAAAATCAGGGACTATTTGACACGCAGCGGACGCCTGATGGTGCTGGTGGATTCCGGCACCAGCAGCGGGCTGGACGCGCTCCTTTCGGAATGGGGCATCCGGCTGGGGGAAGAACGGATCCTTGACTCGAAGAGTTCCTCCCTGCTGATATCCAATGCGGGCCGGTCGCCGGCGGTGGGGATGGGGGAAGTTCCGGTGATCCGGTATGGCCGGCATCCCATCACTGATAATCTGGATGGCTTGGTCACCTCTTTTTACATGCCTCGTCCGGTTGAACCCCTGTTCAGCAATGCCCGGCGGGGGAGCCTCAATGACCATGCCGATCGCCCGCGTGTGATTGAGCTGGCGTTCAGTTCAGGCAAAAGCTGGGCTGAGGCGGACCGGGACCAGAATCCCCCCCGCTTTAACGAGGGGTATGACCGGCCCGGCCCTTTGTCGCTGGCCGTCTGTGTCGAAAAGGGCCTGTCCTCAGAGCTGGCCATGGATATCAAGCCGGTGCGGCTGGTGGTGTGTGGCGATTCCCAGTTCGCCGCCAACGCCTGTCTGGCGGGCGCCAATGAGGCCTTCTTTATCAATGCCCTGGAATGGTTGCAGGAACGGGGAGGCGACCTGCCGAGGCTTGCGGCGGCAGGCGGGATTTATAATTTACGGATTGAGTCGGGCGACCGGATGATGGCGTTCTTCCTGACCGTGGGCGCCATGCCCTTGCTGTTGGCCGGGCTGGGCGGCTTTGTTGCCTTGACCCGGCGGGACCGGAGGGCGAACCATTCCCCCTTCCGGAAGGAGCGTACGCCCCTATGAGTTGGAAACCCACACTCTGGATTTTAATCCTGGTGGTTGTGACCGCCCTGTTTATCCTGGTTTTCGACCGGCCGGCCGATTCCCCTGCGCGGGCCCTGCCGATCGAAGCCCCGTTGCTGCCATTGAGTCCCGGAGCCGTGACCCGGCTTGCCATTACCGCAGGGGATGTCGTCATTGAATGTGTCCGGCGTGAGGGAGAATGGGTGTTGACACGACCGGAGGAAGCCCGGGCGGATGAAGCCCGCATCAAACAGATTCTTGAGGCATTGGACGCCAGCCGCATCAGGGAAACGCTCAGTCCCGAACGGCTGGTGCAGCGCCGCCTGACGGCGGCCAGTTTCGGTCTGGATGCCCCGCGTGCCCGGTTGGTGGTGGGGACCGAATTGCGGGCGGATGAGATTCTGGTGGGGGATGATGCTCCGCTCGGGGATCTGGTTTACCTCCGCTTGAAAAACGGGACCGATGTCATTGGCGCGACCTTGAAGATGTCCGATATCCTGCCCATCAATTTTGAAGGAATGCGGGACCATTTCATTTTTCCGCCATCCCTCAAACGGGTGACGCGACTGGAATTGAAGCATTCGGGCGGGTTTCTGCAGTTGGCACTCCGGGACGGGCAGTGGCGCATTCAGCAGCCGATTGACGCCCGGGCCGATAACCGGCGGGTCGAACAGTTGATCCAGTCGCTGATGGCTTTAAAAGTTGAGGCGTTTGGGGCTGTGGCCGCTCCTTCCGATCCGGCCGTTTATGGGCTTACAGCTGATGAGGGCTTGATGCAGATTACCCTGACTCCCGAAGGAGGGCGCGCCCCGCTGGTGTTAACGGTGGGGAAGGCCCGGCAAGACCTGCCGGATCTCATCTATGCCCGGATCAGCGATGTGTCCTCCCTTTGCTCCATTAATCGTGAGGTGCTCGCCTTTCAGGCCATTAAGGCAGAATCGTTGCGGGACCGCCGTTTATGCAATGCCGACCCCGCGGCGATTGTTTCCATCATGTTGCGTGAGGGTGATGAAAAATTAGTGTTGGAAAAACAGGAGAAGACGGGCTGGATGATCCGTGAACCCTTCCGGTTCAAGGCGGATTCCCAGGCGGTGGGCGGTCTTCTGAGGGCGATCTGTAATTTGAAAATTGCGGAGTCTTCAGGTAACGGGACCACCCTTGCCCCCGGGGGCACCCCGCCCACACCGGCCTGTCGGCTTGCCCTGGCCACGGAGTTGCCCTCAAGCCTGGTTACTAATACTCCCCCGCCCTTAACGCCCCCCAAGGGGACCAGCTGGAGCTACCGGTTTGCGGTTCCCGTCGCAGCCGGAGCCAATAATCAGGTCTATTGTGAAGAAACAAAGATGGTGACCGAGGTTCAACCTCGCGAGTTAAGCGCGGTATGGCCCGGAGCGCAACCCTCCCGTTCGCTCAGTGATCCCCGTCCCTACATGGATTGCCGAATGTTTGAATTTCCCTCTGATCAAGTCCGGCGCGTCACCCTGGCCCAGAATGGCCGGGAGGAAACCGTATCGGTCGGGAGCGATGGGCTCTGGCTTGCAGACTCGCCCCCGGAGGGGCAGATTCGCAAAGGGGCCATTCCTGAATTATTGAGCCTGGCCTCCTCACTAAGGGCGGAGCGGATTGAGTCCATGAACGCCACCAACCTTCTGGCCTATGGGATTGATGAGTCATCGCCACGGGTGACCTTTGGATTAACCGGTGCGAGTGGCATTCAAAAGACCGTGCTCATCGGTGGTCCCTGCGGAACGAATGGCGTGTACTCGATGATCCAGGGGCAGGATGTGGTGTTTGTGCTTAAACAGGAGATGGCGCAGGCCCTGTCGCGTCCCTTGGTTGAAATGCGATGAGCTGGATTTCAACAGGGTTAACAGGGCTCACACGGTATCGGCATTGGCTGGTGGGCCTGCTGGTGGGCGGTCTGGCGCTGGTGCTCGGTCTGGCAGTGCTCGGATTTCCTGATTTTCTCACCCGTTGGATTCTGGCCGACGCCAATAGCGGCAATTATTTTATTCAGGCCCATGAGGTGCATCTGGACCTGGGTGGGGGACTGAACGCCCGGAACCTCACGGTGTACCGGAAAGGGTTGCCCGGCCCCCCCTTTCTCGAGGCGCGGGAATGTCGCGTGTTGTATCATCTGTTCGAACGACCCAGGGCGGGGCGTAGCCGGATCAAGGAACTAACGGTGTCGGATGGCCTGCTGCGTCCTTTATGGAGCGCCTCCCAACCGGGACTCAAGGGGGCACGGGGGAGCTCAGGGATGGGGACTGCCCCATGGCATCAGGACGGGGCGTTTAACCAGATTGACCTGGAGGTCGCCTTTTTTAATTTTGATGTCATGGGCGTTTGGGTGGATCAGGTCAGGGCCTCCGTCCAGGTCAATGAAGCAGGCGTCTCGTTGCCGCGACTCTCCGGTAAAATAGGACGGGAACTGCATTCCGGCAGGATTGATGGCGCACTGGCCTGGCGGCCTGAGGGCACGCTGACAGGCCGGTTGGCCACGTCGTTCGACCCCCGTGCCTTGATTCCTGTCTGCAAGGTGTTTTACCCGCAGGCGGTTGGGGAGTTGGAACGGTTCTCGTTTCCGACCGTCCCTCCCCGGCTGGAACTGACCTTCGACATCGGTTCCAAACCCGGCCTTTCCGTGCTGGCCAGAGGCCGGTTTCAAGCGTCGAATTATGCCTATCGGGGCGCGGTCATTGGCTTTGCCAACATCAATGGTGAGGTGGTGATTGGCAATGGCACGAACCGGCTGCGTTTGGATCCCTTCAGCCTCACGATTGGCGGGCGGCAGGCGAGTGGACAGGTGTCATTTGATTTTAATTCCGGCACGTCTGATTTCCAGGTGCGATCAGAAGTCAGTTTGTCATCGGTGCTCCGGCTGGTGGGCATGAAAGAGTCCCTGCTTGCCCCCTGGAATTTTGAGGAGGGGGCCCGACTGGTGGCAACAGGGCGGATGGGATATTCCTGTCCGGAACAGTCTGAAGTCGAGGCGCGGGTGGAGGGGACTAAAATCGGTTATCAGGGGATGACGGTCAGTAATTATTCTTTCGATTATAAAAATCGCGGGTTTACCCATTCGTTTTCTGACTTCCGGGGGAATATCGGCGGCGGGTTTGTCGGGGGCGGCGCCACCATGGTGTCGGATAAATCAGGCGCGCATTGGACCACGGACGTGAAGGCGGAAATCATCAATGCCGACACGGATGAATTGCTGCAGTGGGTCAGCACGAATCCCGTATGGCGTGTGGGGGGGAAGCTCTTCGGGAATCTCGAGATTGGCGGGATTGGCTCGAACCTGGTGGGGCAGGGGGCATTAACCCTGCGTGAGGCCCGGCTGCTGAAAAGTCCCCTGACGTCCCGATGGGTGCAGGAGTGGGGGGCGGCATCACGCGGACTGGATCTGGCGGATCTGCCGGCCGAAGCCCGATTCTCATTTGCCCTTGGTGATCATCACATTACCAGCCAGGATCTGGTGATTGAAGCCGGTCCGGTGGAGCTTGCGGCAAAGGGGGGGTGCGGGCTTGATGGCTCATTGAACTGGCTGATCACCCCGGCTCTATCAAAAAACACCAATGCCAGGGGGCGGGCTGCATTTTCGTTGCTCGCGCCGGCGTGGCCGGGCGGGTATGCCTTGACCGGAACGTTTGAGAAACCGGAATGGCGCCCTGTGTCCCATTTCAAGAAGGACTGAATGATGAGACCATCAGATAATCGAGTGCGAACCGTTCATATCAAAACCTATGGGTGCCAGATGAATGAGCGCGACAGCGAGGCGATCGGCGCCCTGCTAGTCCGGCATGGATATCAATTGTCGTCCAGTGAAGCGGAGGCGGATGTCATTCTGGTCAACACCTGCAGTATCCGGGGAAAGGCCGAGGAAAAGGCGCTGGGAAAACTCCGGCTGATGGCGGTGGAAAAACGGGAGCGGCCCGGCCTGATGGTCGGGGCCGTGGGGTGTATGGTGCAGCGGCTGGGCCCGGAGATCCTCAAAAAGGTCAAGGGGCTGGATCTGGCGGTGGGCACGCACCGGTTGAATGCCCTGCCGGCCATGATCGAGGCGGTGGCGGCCGGGCACGGGCCCCTGGTGGACACCGGGGAGGCCGACCGGGAAGCCGAGGCGCTCGCCGGACATCTGGGCGGCTCGCTTTCGGCGTACGTGAATATTTTATTGGGCTGCGACCGCCATTGTGCCTATTGCATTGTGCCCACGGTGCGCGGTGCAGAATGGAGCCGCCCTGCGGAAAGCGTGTTGCGGGAAGTCAGGGCCTTGGCGGAACAGGGATGCCGTGAAATCACCCTGTTGGGCCAGAGTGTGATGTCTTATGGGAAAAAGAATCCGGTGTGGGCCGAGGCGCACCGGTCGGAACGGGGCTTCGTGGAGCCTCTCCCGCGGTTATTGGAGGCGGTGAGCCAGGTGCCTGGGATCCGCCGGATTCGCTTTACGTCCGGGCATCCCACCGGCTGCAGTGCTGAAATCGCCCGGGCCATGGGCGAGATCCCGGGGGTATGCGACCATCTCCATCTTCCCGTTCAATCAGGCTCTGACCGGATCCTGAAACTGATGCGTCGCGGGTATACGGCGGACGACTATCTTGCCGCTGTACGCCGACTGAGGGAGTCCGTGCCCACCCTGGCGCTGACCTCGGATGTGATTGTCGGGTTTCCGGGTGAGACGCAGGAGGACTTTGAGGCCACGCGCCGGTTGATGGCGGCCGCCCAGTTTGATAATGCGTTCATTTTCAAGTACTCCCCGCGCGAGGGGACCCCGGCCGCCGACATGGAGGATGATGTGTCGGCTGAAGAGAAATTGCGGCGTAATCACATCATTCTGGCCGATCAGGATGTGCTGGGCGAGGGCCTCAACCGGGCTTGCATCGGAACGACCGTTGAGGTGTTGGTGGAGGGGCCCAGCTTGAGGAATAAGGAGCGCTGGGCCGGCCGGTCGAGCACGAATAAAATCACCATATTTGACCCTAGCGAAGAGGTGCGGGTGGGTGATATAGTCAGCGTCCATATTGAAAAGGTTGGGGCTCAAACGTTATACGGATCACTAATCGAGGTTAAGACGTCATGATGTCATTATCGGAATTATCGCTTTGGATGGGAGTCATCTATGTGGGGGGGCATCTGCCCCTGGTCGTGGCCCCGCAGCTTGTCAGGAAGGGCTTCAAGGCGTTTCCCCGTAATTTCTGGATAGGGGCCGTTCTGGCCGCCATGGCGTTAGTCTGGTCCGCGTGGGAGGTCAATAACATGCCCTTGGGAAATTTCATCGGGGATTATAAATGGCTGCTTTGGATTCTTACCCCAGTGGTTATCGGCCTGGTCCTGATGTTTATGAATGAACTGCTTGCTCCGCGCGCCTTGGGTGGACTGCTGTTACTGGTCGCCAACCCGGTCTTGAGCATCCAATGCCTTTCGGCCTCCCGGGCGACCTGGCTGTTGGCGGGGTTGGCGTATGTCTGGGTGGTGGCGGGGACGATGTTAGTGCTGTCTCCCTACCGGTTCCGGCACGCGGTAGAACGCTGGTGTGGAACGGACGCGCGCTGCCGGCTGGCAGGGGTGGCAGGGATGGCGGTTGGATGCATTCTGATTGTGCTGGGGGTGACGGTGTTTGCGCGTTCGACCTGACGAATCACATCCGGCCCCGGCCGGAAAAGGGGGAATATGGACTTGAATTATGGATTGGCGACGCCCATGGAGATCCTTCAAGAGGCGCTTAAGCGAGAACATGCGGCGCATGATTTTTATGCTTCGGTGCGGGATCATGTCAAAACGCCCCTCATTCGTGAGCTGGCGGAAGGTTTATGCGAAGAGGAGCAGCGGCATATCCGGTTGATTGAAAAACAGATCGTGAAGTTGAACCTGGGTTAGAGGCGAGACAGGGAGTTCGACGTGGAACCTGGAAAATTAATTATTTTTGACCTGGATGGAACTCTGGTGGATTCCTGCATGGATCTGGCGACGGCGGTCAATCTGATGCGCGCTCATTTCGGGCTGCCTGCGTTGGCGCTCGAGACCATCAGGGGGTTTGTGGGCAATGGCGTGAAAATGCTGGTTACCCGAGCGCTGGAGGGAACCGGGATTGATGTGGATGACGCCTTGAAGGTGCAGATGCCGCTTTACCTGGCGCATGCCGTTGAGAAAACGGCGCTTTACCCCGGAGTGCATGAGGGGCTCGCGCGTTTGCGTGAGCGGGGGTATCGTCTGGCGGTGGCGACCAACAAACCGGCGGAATCCTGCGATTTGATCCTGACTCACCTGGGGATTTTCGATTGGTTTATGGCCGTGATGGCGGCGGGACGTTGTCCGGTGTTAAAACCGGCGCCTGACATGATTGAGAGCCTGATGGGGAGCGCCGGGGTCGCGCCGGAGAATACCTGGGTGGTAGGGGACAATTACACGGATCTGGAAGCGGCCCGCCGTGCCGGGGCTAACAGTGTGTTTGTCACCTATGGGTATGGGACGCCTGGTAATGAAACCCCCACGCGGCGCTGTGACACGTTTGAGGCCCTATTGGACATTATATGAGTCTGATTGAAATCCTGCTCTTGTCTATCGGGTTGGCGATGGATGCCTTTGCGGTCTCTGTTACCAGCGGCATTGCCATCAAAAATCTCCGGCTCAAGCATGCCCTCCTGATTGCCCTGACCTTTGGCGGCTTTCAGGCGGTGATGCCGGTCATCGGCTGGCTTGCCGGACTCGGGCTCCAGCAAGTGCTTTGCAATGTAGATCACTGGATCGCCTTCGTATTGTTAAGCATCATTGGTGGGAAGATGATCTACGAGGCGTTTCAGCTGGAAGGGGCTGAGGAGGCCGACAATCCGCTTAAAATCGCTGTTCTACTCGTGTTAGGCATTGCCACCAGTATTGATGCCCTGGCCGTGGGGGTCACCTTTGCCATGATCAAGGTGGCGATCATCACCCCGATCGTCCTGATTGGCTCCGTCACCTTTGCCCTTTGTCTGGCGGGCGTTTATATCGGGGATGCCTTCGGGCATTTCTTCGAAAAGAAAATCGAAATCTTCGGCGGGTTAGTTCTCATCGGCATCGGCCTCAAGATCCTGATCCAGCATCTGATGATGTAGGGAGGCACGCCCCTTTTACCGTCGTGCCCACAGGTCTTTCTCCAGTTGGTCGGCCGGAATGACCAGTTCCGCAATGGTTTTCCCTAGTTTATTGGTGGTCAAGGTGAACCGGGCATCCAATAAGTTGGCGCGCATCATAATTTGCTTAAGACCCATCCCCTGCACCTGGGCGGAGGCGGCGGGTAACGGGGCTCCATCATTGGATACCGAGACGATGATTTGCCGCCCTTCCAATACCAGGTCGATCCAGATGTGCCGGGCCTTGCCGTGGCGGATGGCGTTTACCACCGCCTCCCGGATCACCCGGTAGATGTGCCTGGACTCCTCCTGGGTGAAGGTCATCAGGTCGGCATCACAGTTAAGCTCCAGCAGGGTGCCCGGGAGACCATTGAATCGACTGACGAACAGGGCTAGCGCATCCGGCAGGGATTGAGACTCCAATTCGTGCAACGTCAGATTATAGGAGATGCCCCGGGCGACTTGCAGGGCATAGGCGATCTGCTCGGTCATAAGGGGCGACTGTTGAGAGCCGAGGTTCTCGGCCATCCGGAGCAGACCGACCAGTTCCTGACAAAGACTATCGTGGATTTCCTGCCCGACGCGTCGCATCTCGTCTTCAGTTGAGCTCAGTGCGGACCTGACCGCCTCCCGTAGTTCTGCCTCTCGACTGGCGATCACAGCACTGAGGTTCTGATTTTCCTGGCGTAACTCGTCCTGAACCTGTCTGGCCCTCGCAATCTCCTCTGTCAGGGCGGTGAGGCGTCCCCGACACAATACCTTGGTCAGCGCCTGACGGCAGTTCCACGCCAGTGCGATGAGCAGGAGCATGCCTCCGGAAATGGATATAATCAGATACAGATTCATAAGGAAGCTCAGACTATACACCAACGAGGCCTACTGTTAATCCTAAATAAATCCTTTCAACTACGAAGCCAGGGTCTTTTGCGCTGCCCACGTCTTTACCATTGTGTAGGCAATGGCTTACGCAATTTTCAGGACACGACTTTAGTGACAATCCGGGTTTGCGTGTAACAATAAAAAGGGAGTCATTGTATACCTAATCTATTAATTGACGGAAAGAGGGGCTCATGTTTTTTGTCATTAAAGTTTTTGTTCAGGATATGTTGATTGAGGGACTTTTTCAAAAGGAGATCCGGGTAAAGAAACGGCATTTGGCACCGCTCCTGGTGGTCCTGGTGCTGGCTGGGACCATTCTGGGGCCTGCCGTTGCAGAGGCAAGAGACGCAAAACCGGAATCACCCGCAGCGAAACCGGACGACAAGTACTTGAATGAAATTGAGGCCATCTACCAGAAGGGCTTGGCGGCCCGTGAGGCGGCTCAGAAAACTGCAGACACGGCGCGTGAGGCACTGGCTAAGGCGGAAGCCGCGCTGAAGGACGCGCGCTCAGATGGTGATAAGAAAAGAATCAAGGCAGCGGAAGCGGAGTGGTTGAATGCGAAAAACGTAGTCCTTAAAACAAGCGAAACGTTGAACCAGATGGATAAACTGGTCGATCGCCTGAACGTGATCAACGACAAGGCTAAAATCCTGGCGAAAGAGGATGAACACGGGAAATTGGAGAATCTCGCGGAAAAGGCATCCGTTGTGTTGGACTTTATCAGCGAGATCTCAAAGCATCATCCGCCCATCATCATTGTGGTGCCGCCTCCTTGCACCACCAGCACCACACAACCCAGTCCTACACCGGTAGGGCACCGAGGGTAGCCGTTGGGTCGAATCCATCACCATGAAACCTGAAATCAAATGTATCCACGTAATCGAGCATGACAAAAGGAACTACTTGAGTCAGCTGGGTGCGGCGGGGAAGGTGTGGGAAAGCGGTTTCTGGCCGCTCACTGAAGCGGACGCCAAGCCACTCATAGGCGGTTCAATTTTCTTTCACAAGAAGAAGAGTGGACCTTCGTTTTGCGGAGGGCTCATCCTTGATTGCCGCATCCGCAGTAGTGGGGAATGGGCGGGGCTCGTCATATTCACGTTTGAGTATCGCGACGATCATGGGAATGTTTGGACTGATGACAAGGGGTGGAAAAAGGATATGAAGATCGCGATCAAGGAATGACGGGGGGCGCCATGAGTATTTCAATTGATTGCTCTTCTTGTGGGAGGCGCGCTATGCGCGGCGAACTTGACTGCTCAGTCGCCCCGTTGAGCCTGTCGCGGCGCGTAGCGCCCCTCCCACAATGAATCAATTCTTGTCCAACATCATTTCAAGTTCATTCCCAAGCGAGAGTTATAACTCGGTAATGCGCCCTTTAAGATAAAGCTCGCGTACCGCCCCGTTTGATCTACGTCATCATTGGCCTACTCCACGCATGGAGTACCTTCACTCGGAACATGCTTTGTGTGATCGGTGAAGCATTCCCGACGACTTAAAAAAGGGTAGCGCCTACAAAACCCCATTCCTGTAAGGCGTTCCTTACACAAAAACCAGCCACATGGCTTGCATACAAAAGTATTCAATACTGGTATCAATTAACGCTTCTGACATGCGACTTCGCAATCGTGTGATCAATTTTCCGTTTTTTTAGAGAAAGGTCTTTATGACAAACATGCCCGGACGGTTATCGGTTCACGCGTTTTATACTCGTTGCATAGGCCTTCCCTTGGCCGGGGTCGCTTTCTGTCTCAGCCTGCTGCTGCCGCAAGCCACGATGGCAACGTCGGGCGGAGCAACCATCACGGTATGGGCCACAAACGGAACCACGACCATCGTCAGCAGCGCGGCGGCCAGCAAGGTCAACGGTACAGACTTCGGGGCGTGCGTGCCGGGGAACGCCTACACCAACACGCTGTATGTCAGTAACGATGGGGACGGGACACCGCTCACCATCAGCAGTTGGACCACGAACGGACCGGGCTTTACTTTCACCGGCATCCCCTCGTCAGTTTTGTATGGAGCAAAGACGCCCTTCAAGGTGATTTACCTCCCGCCCGCCAGCGGCAGCAACTCCGTCTCGCTGGTCATCAACAACTCGGCCTCCGGGGCCTACACGGTCAAACTCGCGGGTTCGGGGCCGGTCGCAACTACCCCCGTCATCACAGCCCAGCCGGTGAGCGCGGTGGTCGCGGTTGACCAGCTGGCCAGTCTGAGCGTCAGCAACAGCGGCACAGGGCCGTTTGTCTACAAATGGATCAAGGACGGAGTCATCCTTTCCGGTCAGACGAACAGTACGTTGAGTATTTCTTCCTTCAAGTTCACCGATAGCGGCAGTTACTCTGTGGTGATCACAAACTCGGTCGGAATGTCTATCAGTCTGCCGGCCAGCCTGAGCGTGCCCAATGCGCCGCTGCGGGCTTGGGGCAGCAATGGTTCCGGCCAGCTGGGCAACGGCACGACGGGTGGTCCCACGAACCGGCCTGCTCTAGTGGCGAACAATGTGGTGGCGGTGGCTGGCGGCTGGAGTCATTCTCTGTTTGTGCAGGCGGACGGCACGCTGTGGGCCATGGGCTACAATGGCTCTGGCCAGTTGGGCAACGGCACGACGGGTGGTTCCACGAACCGGCCTGTTCAGGTGGCGGACAACGTGCTGGCGGTGGCTGGCGGCTTTTCTCATTCCCTGTTTGTGAAAGCAGACGGCACGCTCTGGGCCATGGGTGCCAATGGCTCTGGCCAGCTGGGCAACGGCACGACAGCCGACACCAACCAGCCGGTACAGGTGGCGAGCAACGTGGTGACGGCGGCAGCCGGCTATTCTCACTCCCTGTTTGTGAAAGCGGACGGCACGCTGTGGGCCATGGGCGCCAATGACTACGGCCAACTGGGCAATGGCACGACGGGTGGTTCCACGAACCGGCCTGTTCAGGTGGCCAGCAACGTGGCGGCGGCCGCCGGGGGCAATGCGTTTTCCCAGTTTGTGAAGGCGGACGGCACGCTGTGGGCCATGGGCGAGAATAACTCCGGCCAGTTGGGCAACGGCACGACGGGTGGTTCCACGAACCGGCCTGTACAGGTGGCCAGCAACGTGGTGGCGGCGGGCGGCGGCTATTCTCACTCCCTGTTTGTGAAAGCGGACAGGACGCTCTGGGCCGTGGGCAACAATACTAAAGGCCAGCTAGGCAATGGCGCGACGGGTGATCCCACCAACCGGCCAATTCAGGTGGCGAGCAACGTAGCGGCCGTGGCCGGCGGCCAGAATAACTCCCTGTTTGTGAAGGCGGACGGCACACTGTGGGGCATGGGCAACAATATCGATGGCCAGTTGGGCAACGGCACGATGACCGATACCAATCGGCCGGTGCAGGTCTCTGGAAACCTGCTGGCCGCTGTAATGGCCAAAGCACCGACGGCTTGCCATTCTCTGGCAATCGCAGTCGCCTTGCCGGCGGTGTCCGTATCCAACCGGACGGTTACGTTCGGTCAGTCGACCAACTTCATGGCCGCTGTCACTGGCGACAGTCCGTTCACCTATCAATGGCAAAAGAACGGCACCAATGTCGTGAGCGCCACGAATGTGACTTACACGATCTCCGGTGCGGCCCTGAGCGACGCCGGCAGTTACGCCGTGATGGTTGCCAGTCCCTATGGCAGTGCAACCAGCCTTGTCGCCACTCTGACGGTTTCCAAGGCCGATCAGACGATCACCTTTCCGGACATCGGCGACCAGTTGACCACCAACCACGTTGGGCTGGTGGCGACGGCCACCTCGGGCCTGAGCGTGACATTCACAACCAATGGCGGTCCGGCAATCATTACAGGCGGCACGAACCTGACCTTCAGCGGGACGGGCATCGTCAGTATCGTGGCCTCGCAGGCAGGTGACACGGACTGGAACGCCGCCCCCAATGTGACCAACACGTTCGAGGTGACACCCGTTGTCAACCACGCCCCCGTAGGCACCTCCAACACGGTGACCACGGTGGAAGACACGCCATACACGTTCGCGACGGCGGACTTTGGCTTCACCGATCCAAACGACGCTCCGGCCAACGCCTTGGCTGCCGTCATGATCACCACGGTGCCGGGAACGGGAACGCTACGTTCCGGCGGGAGTGTGGTGACGAACGGACAGAGGATTGCGGTCGCGTCCTGAAATAGGTTGTCACTTTGGGAAAGGAAAAGACCAAGGTGAGG